>NZ_JBEZIR010000101.1:0-31742 GCF_040651175.1 Kitasatospora sp. NPDC048540 | reverse complement strand
GTACACCGCCAGCTGCTCCACGACCGCCTGGCACACCGCCTCCGGGTTCGGCCGGTCGGCGGGCCTGAGCGGCGAGAAGTACAGGGCCTGGGCCCGGCCGCTCCCTCGGGGCTCCCCGGGTTCGACACCACTCTCACCGCGACCCGGCCCGCCGCCGGAGTCACCTCGGGCGGCACCCGACCGGCGGGCAGCCCGAGCACCGCGCCGGCCGGCGGCCCGACCGCACGGCAGCCCGCCCGCTCCGGGGCCGCCGGCCAGGGCTCCGGCGCGGGACGCCTCGGACCGGACGGCGTTGCCCCGCACGCCCCGCCCCGCCCGACCACCGGAGCATCGGCACTCCCGACCGTCACCCCGTCGGGGGCACCAGCTGCCGACCCGCACAACAACACCGTTACGCCCCCGGCCAGTTCGTCCGCCCCTTCCCAGATCGCACCGCCGGCCGTGGCGCACAGCAACAACACGGCACCTCACGGCAGCTCGGCCGAGCCCGCGCGAACCGCACCACCGGCCACCGCACCCACGCACCCCATCACCACCGAACCCGCGGCACCGCCCGCCGCCGAACCCCATAACGCGGCCGCGCCCCAGCGCAGTTCGAGCGAACCCACCCGAGCCGTTCCCCCCGCCGCCACCACCCCCGGCCAGGCACCGCCCGCCGCCGAACCCCATAACGCGGCCGCGCCCCAGCGCAGTTCGAGCGAACCCACCCGAGCCGTTCCCCCCGCCGCCACCACCCCCAGCCAGGCACCGGCCACCGCCGCACCCCACAACACCACCGCACCCCGGACCACTTCGGCGGAGCCACCCCGTACCGCACCACCCGTCACCGCCACCTCCCCCCAGGCACCGCCCGCCCGCCCGGCCGAGGCGTCCGGCCCAACCGCAGGGCAGGGCGCAGGGCAGGGCGCAGCCGTCCAGCCCGCCACCGCGCCTCCGCCCGCCGAGTCGCGCCAGACCCCGCACCAAGCCCCCACCGAAGCCGCGAACCCTCCGGCGAGCCCCACCTCCCCGCAGGCACCGCAGCAGACACCGCAGCAGGCGCCGCAGCAGACCCGAGAGGCCGGCCAGAGTCCGGAACGCGCCGTCGCGACCGCCGCCGGTCGGCCCGGCTCGGGCGATGCCCCCGCTGTCCGCACCGCCGCGGGCCCGGCGGCGCCACCGGTCCGTACGCAGGAGCCCGCCCGGTCCGCCCCGGGTCTCTCCACCGCAGGCCCCGCGGACCTGTCCACCCGCCCACAGACCGGCAGCAGTACGCTCGACGCGTCCGCAGCTGCCGAGCCGCCCACTGCGGCCGCAACACAGAGCACCGAGAACGCCGCGTCCACCGTGGGGCCGCCGCCCGCAGCCGCCGCTTCGGCCGCCGCACCCCCGGAGGCAGCCGCCTCCGCGTCCCACCCGGCACCGGTCGGGCCTTCACACGGCTCCGCGACCGCCGACCAGGTGGCGTCCGACCCCGGCGGGCGGTCCGATCCGCCGGCCGGCGCGGCCCCGCGGCGGCCACTCGGATCCCCGCCGACCGCACCGGTCGACCACAGCCCGCGATTCATCGTCCGCTCCGGGTTCGACCAGCGCCGGTTCACGTTCGAGGAGGCCCCCTACACCGATCTGACGGTCCGTATCGCGTTCCAGGGCGGCAGCCCCAAGGACGCCTCCGACACCGTCAACCTCCTCCGGCAGGGGGTCCAGCAGCACTTCAACGACGCGGGCCACCTGCTGCCCAACGGCGACCAGCTGCACGTCACGGTCGAACACGTCGGCCAGGACGGCGACCCACACCTCACCGTCGACCTGGTGGGACCCGACGGGCCGATGAACCAGTACAGCTGGCCGGTCGGCGCCCATCCGTCCGAGTACACGCACGAGTTCTCGCACCAGTTGGGCCTCCGGGACGAGCACGGGGACTCCTCGAGCCCGCACCAGGCCGGTATCCCGGGCAGTCTGCTCGGCGACATCCACCAGCCGCCCGCCCACCCGGGTCTCGAACAGGGTGGACTGCGGGACCGCCACCTGCAGCTGATCGGCGCGCTGACCGGTGGGGACGAGCGCATCTACCGCCCGCCCTCCGAAGCCCCGGGCGGCACCTCCGACGCGGGTCGGGTACCGGCCCGTCCCGCGCCGGGAGAGACGGCGGCCCGGACGTCCCCACAGGAGCAAGCACCTCCACGGGAGGGCACTGCCCAGACCGGCCGCCCCGCGGCTCCGGCCGGGGCACCGGGCCGGCCCAGCACCTCACCGCCTCCTGCCGCACGCCCCTCGGAGAGCGGCACCATCTCCGGCGAGCGGTCGTCCGGTGGCAGCACCGTCCGACGCCCCGTCGACACCGACTCCGGCTGGCAGCGTGCCCGAGCCTCCGCGCCCTGGGCGCCGCGCTCGCACACCTGGGTCGACCCGGTATCCATCCCCGCCCGCGCCGAGGTCCCGGCCGCCACGGAGACCCCGACCCCGACCGCCCGGCCGGCCACGGCCTCCCACTCCCCGGCCCAGGCCCCGACCGCCCAGCAGCACCAACAGCCTGCCGCGGCCGAGCCCTCCGCCCGACCCGCGACCACCCAGGAGCCCGCCGCCCGACCCGCCACCACTCAGGAGCCCGCCGCCCGACCCGCACCCGAACAACCCGCCGCCCAGAAGCCTGCGGAACAGCCCTCTACCCCGCACGAAGCCGCCCACCAACCCGCCGCCCAGCCCACCACCACCCAACCCACCGGCCCCGAAGCCACCCACCAGCCCACACCCGAGCAACCCGCCACCCAGAAGCCCGCGGGACAGCCCGCACCCCAACCCGCACCCGAGCAACCCGCCACCCAGCAGCCCCCCTCCCACCCCACCGCCGAAGCCGCCACCACCACCACGCCCATCAACCACCAGCAGTCGTCCGACGACCCGCCGGCTCCCGAGCAGGCGGTAGCCCAGCCCCAATCCGCTCCGGCACCACCGGCGCGCCCCGCTCCGGCCCCGCCGGCCCCCGCCGTCGATCCGCGGCACCGAACCTCCTTCGCCGGACTCAAGATCACCGCCGATCCCGGACCGGCAGCCGTTCGGGGCCAGATCGAGGACATCCTCGGCGGCCACCGCACGGACACGACGGTCGTCCAGGGGCTCGACTCCCAGCTCACGCCCGGCAACTTCCGCGACAACCACCCGCAGATGGTCGACGACGGCTGGCGTTTCCCGGTCAGGGTCGATGGACGCTGGCACGAGGTGGTGGTCACCGCCAAGCCGGGCGAGTGGCTGCCGGTCGACCACGTGCCCACCAAGGACCAGGCCGAGAAGGAGGGCAAGACCGACATCGAGGCGGCCGCCAAGTCCAGCTACCAGCCGGAACCCCGCAAGACCCAGGCTGCGCACTCCGAGTCCGGTGTCAATGTCGCGCCGTCCGTGACACGTCCGGTCAACGACCATCTGCTCCTGACCGGTTCCGCCTCGCTGACCTTCGGCGGGGCGAACCACGAGACGGAGACCACCGTCACCTCCACGGCGGAGACGTCCAACAAGCTGACGCTGACCGGACCGACCGCCCCGCACGTCAACCAGCTCGACTACCACGTCACCGTCCTGGACCACCAGGGCATGCTGCTGGGCGACCGCGGGCCGATCGTGGACTCGGTGACCGCCGAGATCCCCCTCCGCGGGATGCCCGAAGGAACCGAGGCCCAGGCCTGGAACGGCTGGGACCGGCCGCCGCCGGGCGACGCGGATCACCCCGCCCCCGCGCCGGGCCGGCATCCCGAGGGGCAGCCGCTCACCGTCACCGGGCTCGGCGACGCCCGGGAGGCCGTGTTCACCGCCTTCCCGGCGGAGCGTCGCCCGGACGCAGCCGCGCACCAGCCGATCAACGACTTCTTCACCTCGGCCAATGTCGTCAACGAGTTCGAGCACGCGTCGAGTTGGGGCATGACCTCGCCCCCGGTGCGGTTCTCCGACGGCAGTACGGGCCACCTGCACCTCACGCTGGAACCGCACGGCTCCACCGTGCTGGACACCGTCGACCACAAGAGCGAACTGGGCTCGAACGTCTCGACCGAGCACAAGGGAAGCCAGGTGACCAAGGCTTCCCGGAGCGCGGGGCTCAGCGGTGGTCCCACCGGTCAGGTCTGGAAGTCCGCACGGCCGGGTGACCACGAGTCGCGGTGGCTGGGCGGCTCCGCGGGCTACTCCTACACCTCGAACCATGACCACGAGGACAAGAGCAGCCACACCGTGAAGGTGGCGGACAGCCAGGAGCACAAGGGCAAGGCCGACCTCGTCGCCACGGACGTGCGCTTCAACGTCAGCGTGACCAAGCAGCACCTGTCCCCGCACGGTGACGGCCTGTACGTGACGGATCGCCACGTGATCGACGTCCCGGGCGGACCGGGCGCGGCACCCGCCGAGCACCACAGCGGCGACGCCGTGATCGACATCGACGCCCCCGTCAAGCACCAGGCCATCCGCGTGGTGCCGCACCCCCCGGCCAAGGACACTCCCGCCGACTCCTCCCACGCGCCTGCCGGCACCTCCCACACCCCTGCCAACAGCTCCCACACCCCTGCCAACGCCCCCGGCCACTCCGCTGCGGACAGCGGCCCGTCCGGATCCAACACCGCCCACGCCGTCGCCCCGGTGGACCCGCCCGCCGCGCCGGCCGGGGCGGCGCACCCGGTTCCTCCGGACACCGCCGGGCTGCGCGACCCGCTGAACGGCGGGCGCACCACATTCGTCAAGGTGCCCGGTTCGGCGGAGCTGGCGCAGCACATCGTGGCCCGGCTGCACGAGACGGCTCCCGGGCTCCTCCCACCACCGACCGGCGCCGCGGGCGCGAGTGGGAGTGGCGGCGGGGGCCACGCCCGGGTCACCCCGAAGGCGATCGAGAACCTGGCCGATCTGCACCGGCAGATCACCCCGTCCGCGCTCGCCCGCGGCGGACCCGACCTCCTGGACGGCAGGTTCCGGATCACCCTGGACAGCTCGCACCTGCCGGGATTCGGCGCGAGCACGCACGAGATCCTGATCAAGGCCGACCCGGGCCCGGGCGAGCACGTGGGCCCCCAGAACGTCACCACGAAGAACAGCGTCAGCCGCACCGCCGGCGGCGACCTGGCGGTCACCGGCGGCGGCAAGCACACGGTCTCCGGCAACCTCAGCCTCCGGACCTCGCTCAACGATCCGGACACCTCCCGGGCCTTCGTCAACGGGAACCTCGAAGGCTCCTCCAGCACCAGCCACCAGACCACCACGGCCGCGTCCACCGAGACCAAGCACGAGTTCACCATCGAGTCGACGGCCGACCGCTTCGGCTATCCGGTCACCTACCACGTGATGACCGGTCGGGAGGAACCCGGCCACCCCACCACGGTGCTGGACACCGGTGCGGGGTCCGCGCACGCCGCGCAGACCCGGCAGGTCGCCGCGGGCGGGCAGCTGGTCGTGGAACAGCGGCCGGCCGCGCCGCCGTCCGACAACCCGCCGCCGGAGCACCCCGTGATCGACCACCTGCCGCAGGCGACCTTCATCCGGGACGTCGACAACGAACAGGCGTTCCGCGCGAGCGCCGAGAAGGCGCTGCGCAGCGCGTTCGACCAGGGACCGCTGCGGCGCGGCCCCTCCGACCTGACCGAGGTGCTGGACGCGCTCGGCGGGCCGGGGCAACTGCGCGGCTCCGTCACCGCCTCGCACAACGGCTGGGCGAACTCCGGTGACGAGCACGTGGGTGGCGGGCTCAACCAGGGGACCGCCGGGCTGTCCACCCGGACCCGGCTGGGCGACTTCCAGTACCAGGAGACCCTCTCCGGTGAGGGCAAGCTCACCATCGAGAGCACCTCCAAGACCTCCACGGGCGTGGAGGACAAGTGGAGCCGGGCCGGAAAGGGCGGGATCGGCCCGGACTTCGGCAGGTTCCCCGAGGCGCCGACGGGCGTCCACGAATCCAACTACCAGCTCCGTGGCGGCTTCAAGCTGAAGGGTGGCTCCACGGTCAGTGGTGGCGACGCGGTCAAGCACGAGATGTCGACCACCCGCACGATGGCCACCCCCAAGGGCACCTGGCACGTCTACCGGGCCAACGCCGAGGTCACGACCGTCGGACGGGTCACCGACAACAAGGGGAACACCCGCTACGGCGCCCCGGAGCGCAGCGACCACACCGTGCACGTCCTGCTCTCCGACGCCGACGTACGCGCGCTGGGCGGCGGCGCGGAGGCCCCGGGTCCTTCCGACCCGCGGACCGCGCCGCTGCTCGACCGGGGCATCAGCGGCGGCGCGTTCACGCACGTGCCGAGCAGCGACGAGATCCTCGGGGAGATCGACCGGCAGGTGAACGGCCCACGCCCGGAGGGCGCCGTGCCGACGGCGGCGCTTCCCTTCGCCGACGTCTACTCCCCGCACAACCTCGACGCGAACTTCGACGAGTTGATGACCAGAGGCATCCTCTCCCAGCACGTGGACGAGAACCGCTTTGGCCGGGTGACCACCACGGTGCTGGTCCGTGGGGTGTCGGGGGCCGGTTGGCACGACGATCACCAGCAGTCGGAGAACGAGATCAGCCGGAAGGTGACGGTCTCGCAGACCGTCACCGGCAGCGCCGGCGGCGCGGGCTCCCTGGGCGCGGAGGGCAACGTACGTGCCTCGGTCCGCCCGCCGGCGGCCGTCCGGCACCTCAACAACGCGAGCTACAACCCGGGCGCGGGCGCCGAAGGCTCCCTCACCACCAGCGCCAAGTCGGGAATCACCACCGAGGTCGGCCACAAGACCTCCGGGTTCGGCAGCAACCACAAGTTCTCCAACGACGTGGGGTTCGACGTGTCGGTCAGCCGGCAGAACCACCAGGGGCGGTTCGTGAACCTGCACGCCCCCGCACCGGTCAACCCGCCGTGGCGGACCCAGGCCTGGGTGCCCGAGCCGCTCACCGAGCGGCCCGCGGCGCAGCACGATCCGGCCGCCGTCCAGCCGCCGCCCGGCCGGCCCCCGCACGTGGCACAGCCGCCCGCCGGCTCCGCGGGCGCGGCACAGCCGCCGGCCCAACCGCCGCACGCGGCACAGCCGCAGGCACCGCATCCGGCCGGCGGCGCGGCCGGGGCCCCGGCCGGTGGCGGGATCGCACTCGGGCCGGTCGGACCGCACGGGGCCGACCTCAGTGCCTGGCGCAAGCAGTTGGCCGCCGGCCACGACATGGCCGGCTTCGACAACTCCGGCCAGCTGATCGACAACGCCATCCGTACCCTCACCACGCCCCGTCCGTGGGGCGACGGCGTCGTCGGCCGGACAGGGGCGGCACTCGCCACGGGTGCCGGGGCGGTCGGGTCGGCGGTGAGCACGGCGGCGCACGCGGTGACCCCGAAGGCCGCGATCGACATGGCCAACCGGGTCGTCGGATCGTTCATCAGCGACCCGCGGCTGCCCGAGGGCAACGTGCTGAAGCACGAACAGCAGCAGCACCTGCCGCCGGACGTGCAGCAGGGGCTGCGCCAGGTGTTCTCCCCGCAGTCCACACCGGCGATCTTCCATGAGCTCAACAACCACGGATCCTCGTACCGGACCGTCCCGCTCGGCGAGGACGGTCGGACCGGCCTGCTGGTCACGATGGAACCGACCGGTCCGGCCCAGGAGTTCAACACCCGCGAGAACGGGAAGGACGAGCTGACCAGCAGTGCGAAGGACGCGTCCAGCACCGCCGCGACCAAGGGGTACACCTGGAGTGCCAACCCGGCCGATTTCTCCGTGCTGACCAACGACCCGCTGGTGAACGTTCCGATCAGCCTCGTCAACCTGGCCGGGCAGGGCACCGGGGACCGCACCGTCCCGGTGACGCACGCACCCGGTGTGCCCAGCCGCACGCTGCCGCTGCCCGCCATTCCGCACGGCAAGGATCCGACCGAGGCGGGCAAGGCGGAGCTCAAGGGCCCGCAGTCGCTGATGCGCCAACCGGTCAGGATCACCACGCAGAAGACGGACCACAACGGCCCGTACGGTGAGGCCGTCCCGACCGACGGCAACCTGTACTACTGGTCCCAGAAGCCTCCGGCCGACGAGGACGCCCCGGCCGCGGCCGCGCCCGCACCCGCCGCCGGCCCGTCCGTCCCGGCCGCCACCGCTCCGTCCGGAGCACCGGCGAGCGCTCCGGTGAACACCTCTTCCAGCGGCGGCAGTTCGGATCGCCCCGCCACCCCGCCTAGTGCGGAGCCGACCGCGTCGCAGAACCAGCCGGCACCCGCCGAGGGAACGGGCGGACCGGTGACCATCCCGCCCTCCACCGGGGGATCGAGCGGCACCCCGGCCGTCCAAGGACCGCCGGCCGTCGCCGCCCCGCCGGCCGTCGCCGGTTCAAGGCCCGCCATCACCCTCGACACCTCCCTCGACTCCTCCCCGCATCCCGGCCCGGCCCCTGCGGTTCCCGCTGCCCAGCGCCCGACGTCCGATGCCGCCTCCGAAGTATCCAGCCTGCACGGATCGGTGTTGTCGGACCTCGCCGGACTGTCCCCGGTATCGCCGGTCTCCCCGGCCGCTTCCCACCACTCCACTCCCGGCAGCTCCGTCCTGGACGACCTCGCGGCACCCCCAGCTCCTCCCGCATCCCCAGTGCCCTCCGAGCCCCACGCGCCCGCCGCCCCCCAACCCGCCCCCCAACCGGTAGCTCAACCGCTCCCCCAGCCCGCATCCCAGTCCCCGGTCCAACCCCCTGCCCCGGCATCAGCCCCACTCCCCCAACCCGCAGCTCCGCCCGCATCCCAACCCGCGGCTCCGTCGGCATCCCAGCCCGCAGCCCAACCCCTCTCCCAGGCCCCGGCCCCGCCCGCGTCGCAGCCGCTCCCCCAGTCCACAGCCGTGCCCGCCCCTCAGCCCGCATCCCAGGCCACGGCCACACCGAACCCCCTTTCCACGACAGCGAGTTCCGCCGCCCCCAGGCCGGGCCCGCCCGGTCCGGCTGCCGGGTCCCAGACCGGGCGGCCTCCGCAGCAGCCCGCCGCCGCCAGGCCGCAGGCGGACACCGGTACGCCGATCACCACGACAGCGGACGCCGGACCCGCGGAGCCGCCGCCGGGTGAGCCGATCCTGTCGGCCGGAGGCAGCCTGACCCTTGCGCCGGTCCCGCTCACGGGCGGTCCCTCCGGCGCCGTACCGGACGACGGCGCGCCTCTGATCGCCCCGGCGGCAGCTCCGTCCCCTGTCCCGGAGCTCCCCGCTCCGGCGGCTCCGAAGGGGAGTTAGCGGGCGGCGCCCGGCCCGCCGCCGGGCCCGATCGGAAACCATCCGGGCCGCCACCGGGCCCGATCGGGCATCCGCTGCCCCGTTCAGCGGGCCCAGCGTTCCCCTGGCGGTCAAATACCGGTAAGGATCTCGAAAGATTCGGGCACTCCACACGCACCGCCTGGCCGGTATAAATCTCGAAAAGGCCGCAAACGGACCGTCAGCTGCCCGAACGGTCCACTTCGGAAAAGGAATTGAGGAGGTACGAGATGCGCGGGGAAGAGCGGAAGCACCGGATCCTCGCCCTGGCACGCCATCAGGGCCGGATCGAGGTCACCCGCGTCGCCGAGGACCTCGGTGTCGCCCAGGAGACCGTCCGCCGCGACCTGCGCGTCCTGGAGGACCGGGGCCTGCTCCACCGTACCCACGGTGGCGCGTACCCGGTCGAGAGCGCGGGGTTCGAGACCGACCTGGCCCGCCGCACCACGCTCAACGTCGACCGCAAACGCCGGATCGCCGCCACCGCCGCCACCATGCTGGGCGAGGCGGAGACGGTGTTCATCGACGAGGGCTACACCCCTCAGCTCCTGGCGTCGCTGCTGCCGACCGACCGGCCGCTGACCGTGGTGACGGCCTCGCTGACCACCGCCGCCGCGGTGGCGGACTCCCCCAATCTGACGGTGTTGCTGCTCGGCGGCCGGGTCCGCTCCCGCACGCTGGCCACGGTCGGCTCGTGGACCTGCACCATGCTGAGC
This sequence comes from Kitasatospora sp. NPDC048540, assembly GCF_040651175.1. Classification (NCBI taxonomy): domain Bacteria; kingdom Bacillati; phylum Actinomycetota; class Actinomycetes; order Kitasatosporales; family Streptomycetaceae; genus Kitasatospora; species Kitasatospora sp. NPDC048540. The sequence continues at coordinate 21,828 of NZ_JBEZIR010000101.1, read as the reverse complement.
GGCTTCGTCATCGACCTCGCGTTCATCGGCGCGAACGGCATCTCCCGCGAGATGGGGCTGACCACGCCCGATCCCGTGGTGGCGGACGTCAAGGCCAAGGCTCTCCAGGTCTCCCGCAGAAGGGTGTTCATGGGCGTGCACACCAAGTTCGGCGCGAGCAGCTTCTGCCGGTTCGCCGAGGTCGGCGACTTCGAGGCGATCATCGCCGACACGGGCCTGTCCGCCGTCGAGGCCAACCGCTACGCCCTGCTCGGCCCCAAGGTCATCCGGGTCTGACGCCCCACCGGATCCGTCCCCGTACGCCGCACCCCCGCACACTCCCCGCAGTCCCCCACCGCCGCGCGCACCCACCGCCGGCCGGTCGATCCCGCACGCACTCGAACAGGAGCACCCCATGACCCCCAAACGCGCCCTCGCGGTCGGCGCCGCCCTGCTCACCACCCTCGGCCTCACCTCCTGCAGCGGGGCGGGCGGGAGCGCCGTCGCGCACTCGATCAACGTGCTGATGGTGAACAACCCGCAGATGGCCGACCTGCAGAAGCTGACGGCCGAGAACTTCACCAAGGCCACCGGCATCACCGTCAACTTCACGGTGCTGCCCGAGAACGACGTCCGCAGCAAGATCACCCAGGACTTCTCCGCCCAGTCCGCCCAGTACGACGTGGCGACCATCAGCAACTACGAGACCCCGATCTTCGCCAAGAACGGCTGGCTGGCCCCGCTCACCCCGCGGGCGGACGCCGACCCGGCCTTCGACCAGAACGACGTCCTGCCCGCCATCCGCACCTCGCTCACGGTCGACGGCCAGATGTACGCCGAGCCCTTCTACGGCGAGTCCTCGTTCCTCATGTACCGCAAGGACGTCTTCGCCGCCAAGCAGCTCGCCATGCCCGACCGGCCGACCTGGCAGCAGGTCGCCGCGCTGGCCGCGCAGGCGGACGGCGCGGAGCCGGGGATGAAGGGCATCTGCCTGCGGGGCCAGCCGGGCTGGGGCGAACTCACCGCCCCGCTGACCACGGTGGTGAACACCATGGGCGGCACCTGGTTCGACCAGGACTGGCACGCCCAGCTGACCAGCCCCGCCTTCAAGCAGGCCACCTCCTTCTACGTCGGCCTGGTGCGCGACCACGGCGAGGCCGGCGCGCCCCAGGCCGGCTTCACCGAGTGCCTGACCAACATGGAGCAGGGCAAGACCGCCATGTGGTACGACGCCACCTCCGCCGCAGGCGCGCTGGAATCCTCCGGCTCACCCGTCGCCGGGAGGATCGGCTACGTACCGGCACCGGTCGAGCGGACCACCGGCTCGGGCTGGCTGTTCACCTGGGCCTGGGGTCTGCAGAAGGCGAGCCACCACCAGGACGACGCCTGGAAGTTCATCTCCTGGGCCTCCGGCAAGGGGTACGAGCAGCTGGTCGGCTCCCAGCTGGGGTGGTCCCGGGTACCGGCCGGCAAGCGGACCTCCACCTACGCCACCCCGCAGTACCTGGCGTCGTCCTCGGCCTTCGCCGAGCCCACCCTGAAGGCCCTGCAGTCCGCCGACCCGGCCAACCCCGGGGTCCAGCCCCGTCCAGCCCCCGGCATCCAGTTCGTCGGCATCCCCGAGTTCGAGGACCTGGGCACCCAGGTGTCGCAGCAGATCAGCTCCGCCATCGCGGGTCGGATCACCGTCGACCAGGCGCTGAGCGCCGGACAGGCCCTCGCCGAGAAGACCGCCGCCGCCCACGCCAAGCAGTAGCCGCCAGTCCACCGTCCGGCGGTCCCGGCCGGCGCAGAGCCGGCCGGCCGAGGACCGCCCGCACCCCAGGAACCCACATGAGCACAGCCTCCCTGCCCGACTCCCTCGAGGCCCGCGCGTTACGCCGCGGCCGTACCGCCCCCGCCGCGCGACGCCCCCGCGGCGCCTGGGCGCGCCGCGCGCCGCTGCTCCCCGCCCTGGTCTTCATGATCGTGGTCACCCAGCTGCCGTTCCTCGGCACCCTGGCGATCTCCTTCATGCGCTGGAACGCCCTCGACCCGGCCGGCCGCGGCTTCGGCGGCCTCGCCAACTACGGCCACGCGCTGGGCGACCCCGCCCTGCGCACGTCCATCCTGACGACCGTCGAACTGACCGCCACGGTCGTCGCCGTCAGCCTTCTGCTGGGCCTCGGCACGGCGCTGCTGCTGGACCGCCGCTTCCTCGGCCGCGGACTGGTGCGGACCATGCTGATCACCCCGTTCCTGGTGGTGCCGGTGGCCTCGGCGCTGCTGTGGAAGCACGCGCTGTACAACGCCTCGTACGGGCTGTTCGACGGCCTGCTCACCGCTGTCGGCGGCGCCGGCGCCCCGCAGCCGGACTGGCTCTCCGCCGTGCCGCTGCTGGCCGTGGAGGCCTCGCTGGTGTGGCAGTGGACGCCGTTCATGATGCTGATCCTGCTCGCCGGGCTGCAGAGCCGGCCGGCGGAGGCCGTCGAGGCGGCCCGCGTCGACGGCGCGAACTCCTGGCAGATCTTCCGCCATCTCACCCTGCCCCACCTGCGCCCCTACCTGGAGCTGGCCGCCCTGCTCGGCAGCATCTACGTGGTCCAGAACTTCGACGCCGTCTTCACCCTGACCTCCGGCGGCCTCGGCACCGCCAACCTCCCCTACACCGTCTACCGGACCTTCTACGACGGGCACGACTACGGCCTGGCGTCGGCGGAGGGCGTGATCGTGGTCGCCCTGACCACCGTCATCGCGACGCTCGCGCTGCGCACCGTGCTGTCCCTGTTCCGAGCGGAGACCCGCTGATGACCGGCACCCGGGTGCGCCGCACCGACACCCTGCTCGGCCTGGCCGCCTGGCTGGTCGGCCTGCTCTTCCTGCTCCCGTTCGCCTGGATGGTGCTCACCTCGCTGCACAGCGAGGCGGACGCCGCGACCAACCCGCCGAGCGTGGCGGCCCCGCTGACCCTCCAGGGGTACCGCGAGTTCTTCGGCGCCGGCACGGGGGTGAGCCCGTGGCCGCCCCTGGTCAACTCGCTGACCGCGAGCGTGCTGTCCACCCTGCTGGTGCTGGCCCTGGCCACGCCCGCCGCGTACGCGCTGTCCGTGCGGCCGGTCCGCAGGTGGACCGACACGCTGTTCTTCTTCCTCAGCACCAAGATGCTGCCGGCGGTCGCGGGCCTGCTGCCGCTCTACCTGATCGCCCAGAACACCGGCCTGCTGGACAACATCTGGCTGCTCGTCATCCTCTACACGTCGATGAACCTGCCGATCGCGGTCTGGATGATGCGCTCGTTCCTGGCCGAGGTGCCGCAGGAGATCCTGGAGGCGGCGGCCATCGACGGTGCCGGACTCCCGACGGTCCTGCTGCGCGTCCTGGCACCGGTGGCCGCGCCCGGCCTCGCCGCTACCGCGCTCATCTCGTTCATCTTCAGCTGGAACGAGCTGCTGTTCGCCCGGGTGCTGACCGGCGTGGTCGCCGGCACCGCACCCGTCTTCCTCACCGGTTTCGTGACCAGCCAGGGGCTCTTCCTGGCCAAGGTCTGCGCGGCCGCCGTCTGTGTCTCCCTGCCGGTGCTCGTCGCCGGTTTCGCCGCCCAGGACAAGCTGGTCCAGGGCCTCTCCCTCGGAGCCGTCAAGTGAAGGCAGTCGTCATCAGCTCCCCCGGCGTGCTCGGTATCGAGAGCGTCGACGACCCCACGCCGGGCCCCGGCGAGGTGGTGGTCGAGGTCGCGGCGTGCGGCCTGTGCGGTACCGATCTGCACATCCTGGAGGGCGAGTTCGCGCCCAGCCTGCCGCTGGTGCCGGGCCACGAGTTCGCCGGTACGGTCGCCGCCCTCGGCGCGGGCGTGACCTCTCTCGCGGTCGGCGACCGGGTCGCCGTCGACCCCTCGCTGTACTGCCACGAGTGCCACTACTGCCGCCTCGGCCGGGACAACCTGTGCGAGCGGTACGCCGCCATCGGCGTCACCACCGCGGGCGCCGCGGCCGAGTACGCCCTCGCCCCGGCCGCCAACTGCGTCCGGCTGCCCGAGCACATCGACGTCCGGGACGCGGCGCTGATCGAGCCGCTCTCCTGCGCGGTGCGCGGCTACGACGTGCTGCGTGCCCGGGTCGGGAGCAGCGTGCTCGTCTACGGCTCCGGCACGATGGGCCTGATGATGCTGGAGCTGGCCAAGCGCACCGGGGCGGCGTCGGTGGACGTCGTCGACCTCAACGCCGAACGGCTGGCCACCGCCGACCGGCTCGGGTGCAGCCGCACGGCCGCCGCCGCCGAGGAGTTCGACCAGCCCCGGGGCTGGGACGTGGTCATCGACGCCACCGGCAACGAGCACGCGATCCAGGACGCGCTGGGCCGGGTCGGGCGCGGCGGCACCTTCCTGCAGTTCGGCGTCGCCGCGTACGCGGCCCGCGCGGTGATCGAACCGTACAAGATCTACAACCAGGAGATCACCATCACCGGCTCCATGGCCGTGCTGCACAGCTTCGAGCGGGCGGCCGCGCTCTTCGCCGCCGGGGTGCTGGACCCCGGGGTCTTCATCAGCGACCGCTTCCCGCTCACCGAGTACGCCACCGCGCTCGGGCGCTTCCAGGCCGGCCTGGGCCGGAAGATCCTGGTCACCCCGTGACCGGGGACACCCTGCCCGGACCGGCCGAGGTCCTGGTGGTGGGCGAGGCGCTCGCCGACGTGGTCGACTCCCGGGACTCGCGGCGCGTCCACCCGGGCGGCAGCCCCGCCAACACCGCCCTGGGCCTGGCCCGGCTCGGCCACCGGGTCCGCCTCGCCACCCGCCTGGGCGAGGACGAGTACGGCGCCGTGATCCGCGACCACCTGGCGGCCGGCGGGGTGGCGCTCGCCCCGGGCTCGGTCGGCGCCTGGCGGACCTCCTCCGCCACGGCGGTCCTCGACCGCGAGGGCCGGGCGACGTACACCTTCGACGTCCACTGGGACCTCTGTCCGCGGAGCGCCGGGCTTCCCGCCGGGCGGGACTTCGGCCATCTGCACGCCGGGTCGGTCGCGGCGCTGCTCGACCCCGGCGCCGAGCGGGTGCTGGCCATGGTCCGCGGCGCCCCGGCGGACGTCACCGTCTCCTACGATCCCAACCTGCGGCCGGCCCTGCTGGGCAGCCCGGAGGAGGAACGGCCGCGGGTCGAGGGGCTGGTGGCGCTCAGCGACGTGGTCAAGGTCAGCGACGAGGACCTGGGGTGGCTGTACCCGGGGGCGGACCCGCTCGAGGCCGCCGCGTCCTGGGTCCGCAACGGGCCGTCCCTGGTGGTGCTGACGCGGGGTGCGCTGGGGGCCCGCGCCTTCTGGCGGCACGGTCGGCTCGACGTGGACGCGGTCCCGGTCGAGGTCGCCGACACCATCGGCGCCGGCGACGCCTTCATGTCCGGTCTGGTCAGCGGGCTGCTCGAGGGCGGACTGCTGGGCGCCGGGCAGTTGCAGCTGGTCCGGGCGACGTTCGGGGCGCAGCCGGCCCCGGCGCTGGTGACCGCGCTGGAGCGGGCCGCCCGCGCGGCCGCCCTCACCTGCGCCCGGTTCGGCGCGGACCCGCCGACCCGGGCCGAGCTGGCGGCTTTCACGCCCTGACGGCGGCCCGCGGCCGCACCCGGACCACGTCGACCTCGTACCGGTCGACGGCGCCCGCCCAGCGGACCACCAGGTCTGCGCCGTCCTCGTCGGAGCCGTCCGGGTCGTGGCTGTCGGGGTCGTGGCCGCAGAACGCCAGGTCGTGCGATTCGGGATCGGCGTACCCGGCGAGGTGGGCGCGCAGGCCGGGGTGCTCGATGCCCGCGACCCGCTCCCACGCCTCCGGCGCCACCTCGTCGCTGGCCGAACCCGGGCGCGTCGCCCGGCCGCGGCGTCGGTCCGGGTGAGGCCGGTGGCGGCGCGCAGGGCGTCCAGCAGTGTGCCGTCCGAGGCGACCTTGCCCTGCCGCAGCCGCCAGGCGGTCCCGCGCAGGTCCGCGGGGCCCAGCCCGTGGGCGTCCGGCAGCCGGGCGAGGTCGGCCCCGCGGAGCAGCCCGCGGTCCGGATCGGCCGGCGCCGCGACCGCGCTCGCGAACGCGGCGGGCAGGCCGTCGGGGTCCACCTCGGACAGCGAACCGCGCGCGTCGAAGACCGGCGCCGGGTGGTCCAGGTCGCCGGGCGGGGGTGAGCGCCAGGTGCTCCAGGACCACCGGCCGCCCGTCCACCAGTGCCTCCCGCGCGATCCGGACCGGCTCGCGGTCTAGCTCGCTCTCGTACAGGTAGTTGCCGCCGTACAGCACCTCGTGGACCCCGGGGACGTCCGGCAGGTCGAAGGAGGTGAGCGGGCGGCCGAGCAGTTCACCGAAGGCCTGGGCCAGGCCCGGATCGCGAACCCTCCCACCGCAACTCAACCGCCGCCCACCGACACCCCCGTCACCCGGGCCCGCCCGGCAGCACGGCAAAAGGGCTGGACGTCCGCGGGATACTGCTGATCATGGCCGTCACCCAGCAGCTCGCCCGAGTCGGCGAGCAGTACCTCGCCGCCTGCCGGACCCGCGCTGCGGAGTCACCCGATGGCGATCACCGATGGGACCCGCCGGCGGCCGACTGCCTCGACCTGGACTGGGCCCCGGCGATGCTGGTTCGCGTCTGCGAGCTCGCCGGGATCGACGAGCCGTACCTCGCCGCGCTCCGGCGGGCGACCGACGGCGGCGCGGTGCCGGAGGTCGGCTTTCTCCACGCCCACCCGCATGCCATCGGGCCCTTCGGTCCCCCGCCCACGGCCCTCGGGCCGAAGGAGGTCGGGCGGGTCTCCCGCCTGCTCGGGGAGATCGACCTCCGGGCCGCCCTGGCGGTGCTGCCGGCCGACGGCCGGGCGGCCGGGAAGCGGATCGGGCTCGGTGCCGAAGGCCTCGTCCACGGGCCCGGCAGGTATCTGACGGTCCATTTCGACGCTCTCCGCACGTTCTACGCGGGCGCCGCCGAGCGAGGACTGGCCGTCGTCTCGTGGTGGGACTGACCTTCGGGACGTACGCGGGTGCTGGGCGGAGCGCCGCCGGGCTGTGCGGCGGCGCGGCCCGTGGGAGCGGGTCAGAGGTCGCGGAGGCGGCCGATGGGGACGATGGCGACCCAATTGCCCTTCTGGATCTGGTAGATCGATGCGACCTGGTTGCGGGTGTCGCCGAACTCGTCGAAGGAGACGTCGCCGGTGACGCCGAAGAAGTCCACGTCCGGTACGGCTTCGGAGACGGCTTTGCGGATCTCCGTGCCGGAGCCCGACTTGCCGTGGGCCTGGCGGGCGCGGCCGACCGCCTCGATCAGGGCCCAGGTGGAGTCGTAGGCGTACGGGCCGAAGGGGCCGGGGGCCTGGGGGTGGGCGGCCTTCTGGTACTCGTCGAGGAAGGTGAACGCGGAGGCGAGCCCCTCGACCGAGATGCCGGGGTTGCTGGCCAGGTCGCCGTCGGAGGCCGGGCCGGCCGCCTTGAGGTACCCGTCGGTGTGCAGGCCGTCGCCGCCCGCCACCGGCGCCTTGACGCCTGCGGCCTTGAGCTGGGCGGACAGCGGGCCGCCCTCGGGGTGCTCGCCGCCGTAGTAGACGATGTCCGGGCGGGCGGCGGCGATCTGCCGGACCAGCTTGGAGAAGTCGGTGGTGCCGGGCTCGATGGTGGCCCGCAGCTGTACCGTGCCGCCGTCCTCCTCGAAGGCCGTCGCGAACTCCGCGGCCAGGTTGCTGCCGTAGGCCTTGGTGTCGCTGACCACGACGGCCCGCTCGGCCTTCAGCTGGCTGCGCGCGTACCGGGCGAGCAGCGGGCCCTGCACGGCATCGGTGGTGACGGTGCGGAAGTACGTGGGGTAGGGCCGCACCTTCCCCTTGGTGCGGTAGTCCGCGCCCCAGGTCAGGGAGGGTGCGGTGTTGGAGGGCGAGATCTCGGCGAGGTCCGCCTTGGCCAGCACCGGGGCCATGGTGAGTGCGCCGCCCGAGGTGAGCGGACCGACCACGCCGACCACTTCGGGATCGGCCACGAACGCCTCGCCGTTGGCGCGGGCCAGTTTCTCGTCCCCCTGGTCGTCCTTGGCGTCCAGGACGAACCGCACGCCCGGCACGGTGTTCTTGGCGTTGGCCTTGGCGACGGCCAGTTCGGCCGAGTACTTGATGCCGAGCCCCAGGTCGGCGAGGTTGCCGGTGAGCGGGGCGTCCAGTCCGATGGTGAAGGTCCTGGTGGGTTCCGTGTCCGCGCCGACCAGTGAGCAGCCCGACAGCAGGATGACGCACGCCATGCCCAGGTACGGGGCCCGGCCCGGCGTACGGCGGGCGGGGTGGGGCGGCACCGGGGCGGTGCCCCCGCCGGAGGTGGGTATGAGGGCCGGCGGTGTGGCGCCCGGCGGCGTGGCGTCCGCCGCGGGCGAGGTGGATCTGGTCAACGGCACATCCCTTGCGGAGGGTTCTGTGTGCGTGTCGAGCCGCACCTGACCGAGGCCGACGACGCACGGAGGGTACCGGCGGCCGAGTTGCGACTGGGCCGCCGGGGTGAGCAGTTGTCCGCGGGGTGGAGCGAGCGGCGGATCCCGCGCCGGAGGGAACGGGCGGGCACCGGGCTGAGCGGTACCGGCCGGTCCCAGGAACACCACCGGTGCGGGTCGATGGGGCGTGACCTTATCCGCCCCCTCGCGGAGCGTCAACGCATCCGCCCGCCCCCTCGCGGCCGGGCCGCCCGCCACCACGCGTGATCCAACTGCCGTTGCACACACGAGATCAAGTAGTGCCACGGCCGCGATCTCCACGGCCCGTGGTTGCCTGGTCACGGCCACAGCCGGCGGACGGCGGCACGAGCCTCGGCGACGGCGCCGGCCGGGACCTCGAAGGACCCGTCGACCCCTCGGACCGGCCAGCACAGGCACAGGCGTCCCCCGTCGACGGGCAGCGGCCGCAGCCAGTGGCCGAGCCGCCAGGACGGGCCGTGCGAGCCGGCCCGGAGCATCAGCATGGGGGCCGACTCCGCGGGCCGCTCGGCCGGTTCGGGGTGGGGACGGTTGTTCCGGAAGACCCGGCCGTCCGGCAGGTGCAGGGCCAGGTGGAGGCGGTCGGCGCCACCGTGCCGGGCCTCGTGCATCAGGTTCTCGAGCTCGGACCGGGCCGTCGGCGGGGTACCGGTGGCGTTGAACCGGACCTCCAGCGCGATCTCCAGGCCGCTGCTGTACGCGACGAGTCCGGATACCGTCACGGCGACCTGTCCGGTCGCGGCCGTGCACAACGGCCCGGCCGGCGGGGCACCGACCTCCCCCATCGGCGGCTCGCTGTCCGGGTCGTCCCCGCTGCCCGCGGTCAGGGCTCCCAGGCTCTCCCCCATCACCGCTCCTCCCCGACGGCAGGTACGGTTAACTCGACTGCGGGGAAGAAGAGTTCCGGGCCCGACTGGACCGGGAGGGCGCGGCCTGCGAGGTCCGGGCCGGCGGCCGGCCACGCGCACCGCTCCCGTCGCACGGGTGTACCATCCCTGCATCGGAGTAAAAACGTGCGGTCACTGCGGGTCATCGACACCCGTCGGTCGGGCAGGGCCCCACGCGTACACGCGGTTCGGACGAGCCGCCACTTCTTCCCAGCGAAGGAGTGAGCCATGGATGTCCGCCGCGATCCGGTCCTCGAGGACACCGATGTCCCGACCGAAGTCTCCGGTCCACCGAAGTCCCTGCGGGAAGCGGGGGTTGCGCTCGCCGGGCTGTCGGCGGTGTTCCTGTTCGAGATGCTCGACAACTCGATCCTCAATGTCGCGCTGCCGACCATCGGCCGTGAGCTGTCCGCGTCGCCGACGGCGTTGCAGTGGGTGACGGGCGGGTACGCCGTGGCGTTCGGCGGGCTCATGCTGGCGCTCGGCGCGCTGGCCGACCGGGTCGGCCGCCGGAGGATCATGCTGGTCGGCCTGGTGCTGCTGGGTGCGGCGAGTCTGGCCACGGCGTTCGTCGGCACGGTGGAGCAGCTCATCGCGGTCCGCGTGGCGATGGGTGTCGCGGCCGCGATGACGACGCCGGGCTCCCTCGCGCTGGCGTTCCGGCTGTTCGACGAGGACGGGCTCCGGGTCCGGGCGACGACGCTGATCTCGACCGTGGGCCTGGCCGGGCTCGCGGTCGGCCCGACCCTGGGTGGTCTGGTGCTCGCGTTCGCCCCGTGGCAGGTGCTGCTGCTGGTGAACGTGCCGATCGCCGCACTGGCGTTCCTCGGCATCCGCCGTGGCATCCCCGCCGACCGGCCGGACGAGCTGCACCGCGCCCCGGTCGACGCCGCCGGCGCGCTGCTCGCCACGGCCACGATCGGGCTGGCTCTGGTGGCGCCGACGCTGTTCGTCGACCCGGGCCCCGCATCGCCCGTGCCGTGGCTTGCCACGGCGGCGGCCGTCGTGACGGCGGTGCTGTTCGTCGTCCGTGAGCGCGCCGCCCGCCATCCGCTGCTCGACCTCGCGCTGGTGGGCCGCCCGCTGGTGTCGAGCGGTCTGGCGTTCAAGGCCGCGTCGGGCCTGGCGACCGCCGGCCTCGGGTACTTGGTCACCCTGCAGTTGCAGCTCGACTGGGGGTGGACGCCCGCCCGGGCGGCCGTGGGGATGCTGCCGCAGGTCGTCGTGCTGATCGCCGGCGGTGCGGTCATCGGGCCGCTGGTCACCCGCGTCGGCCTCGACCGGGCCGCCCGGCTCGGCGCGGGAGCCGTCGTCTGCGGGCTCGCCGTCCATGCGCTGCTGGGCCGCCTGGGGTACGTGTGGGTCGCCCTCGCGCTGGTGCTCGTCGCGGCCGGGATGCGTGTCGTCGGCGTGGTCGCCGGGACCAACGTCATGCGCGGTCTGCCGGCCGACCGCACCACGGTGGGGGCGGCGCTGGTGGACACGGCCGGTGAGGTCAGTACCGGTGTCGGCGTCTGCGTCGGCGGCACCATCCTCGCGGCGCTCCTCTCGGGCGGCATCGCCACCTCGGCCTGGGACAGCGACCGCGTGGCGCGGTTCGACCAGGCGGTGACCTGGGCCGGTCTCACGCTGACGGTCCTGGCGGCGGCGCTGGTGGGGTGGGGCATGCTCCGTGGCCGCGGCTCCGCGGCGCAGCCGGAGCACGAGTAGCCGGAGCACGAGTAGCCGGGGGCGGTCCGGGCCCGCGCTGGGCGGAGAGGGCAGGATTCGAACCTGCGCGGGCCCTCGCGGACCCTGCTCGGCCGTTGCCGGCCAGGCACCCGATGAACCGCTCCGGGCACCTCTCCCAGTCCCGGGAGCCCGTCTGCGGCGCTCCCTTGATCTGCCCTCAGCATGCCCGGGCGGCCTGACCGGACGCTGACCCCCTCCTGACCCGGCCGCCGCCCCCGGCCGTCGGGCTCAGGAGGCCGGGGCACCGCCCGCCGCGCCCGTGCGCCGGGTACGGCGGTACGCGCCGGGGCTGACGCCCTGCCAGCGGACGAAGGCGTGTCCCAGGGCCGCGGCGCCGCTCAGCCCGACGGCGCGGGCGACCCGGTCGGTGGTCAGGTCGGTGGTCTCCAGCAGCTGCCTGGCCCTGGTGTGCCGGGCCTCGTCGAGCAGGACCCGCCAGGAGGTGCCGTGTTCGCGCAGCACCCGGCGCAGCGCCCGCCCGCCCAGCCGCGAGGTGGCCTGGGCATCGGCGAACCCCACGCCCTCCAGCGGCACACCGGCCAGCCACCGCCGCAGCCGCTGCGGAACGGCGGCGGGACCGGTCAGGTCCGCCAGCAGCCGGTCCGCGTAGGCGCGTTGCAGCGACGCCAGGCCTTGGTCCACCACCACCCGGCGCAGGTCCAGGTCGGCCGTCGGGACGGTCAGCGCGTTGTCGGCCGCCCCGAACGCCACGGGACAGCCCAGCACCCGCTCGTAGCCCAGCCGCTCACTCCCGCACGGATGGGTGAAGGTGACCGTGGCGGGCGTCCAGGCCGGCCCGGCCAGCCAGCGCGCGGCGCTCACCATCCCCACCACCACGGCCTCCACCTGCTGCGGACGCATGGCGCCGGGCGCGACGGTGGGCCGGTACACCACCCGCGACAGGGTCCGGCCGCGCACCAGCGCGATCTCGCCGGCCTCGCTGACCAGCCGGTGGTAGCGGACGGCGGCCTCGGCGGCCTCACCCAGCGTGGCGCAGCCGAGCACGACATGGCCGAGGACGTCCAGGGCCGGCGGCCGCAGGTCCGCCCCCACCCGCAGCCCGGCCGCGGGATCCCCCGACGCGCCGATCACCCGGTCCCACAGCCCGCGGACCGCCTCGAACGGCAGGCGCCGGTCCCCGGCCAGCAGCAGGTCGGGCCCCGCGCCGCCCGCGTCCGCGACCGCCGAGGCGTAGCCCAGCGAGACCGAGACGCCGGGGGCGGGAACGGCACCGGGGCCGGAGGTGGGGATGTCCATGTCCGCCAGTCAAGACAGCCGCCGCCACGCCGTCAACGCCTTCGAGCCGTGATCGCGGGCACCTGCGGTCAACAACCGGGCCGCGCGGATCAACGACACCGCGCCCGGCTGCCCCTACGGTCGGTGCCACCCTGCCCGCGGCCGGGCCGCCGCGCAGGCGCGCCCCGCCGCGCCGTACCCCGGAGAACCCCTGTGATCCTCTTCCTGCTGCCCGAGGCCGACTACGATCCCACCGAGGCCGCGCTCCCCTGGGCGGCGCTGCACGACGCGGGGTTCGACGTCCGCTTCGCGACCCCCGACGGCCGTCCGGCGCACGCCGACCGACGGCTCACCGAGCAGGGATTCTCCTGGCTCTCGCCGTGGCTGATGACCCGCGGCGGTCCGCTGGCCGCGTACCGGCGGATGACCCGCGACCCGCGCTTCGGCGCGCCGCTGTCCTACGGCGACGTGGACCCCTCCACGCTCACCGCCCTGTTCGTCCCTGGTGGCCACGCGCCCCGCGTCCGCAGTCTCCTGGAGAGCCGGCCCGCCCAGCGGATCGCCGCCGAAGCGATGGCCCGGGCGGTCCCGGTCGGCGCGGTCTGCCACGGTGTCCTGCTGCTGGCCCGCGCCGTCGACCCGGGCACCGGCCGCTCCGTCCTGCACGGCCGGCGCACCACCGCGCTGACCTCCCGGATGGAGCTGACGGCCTGGCAGCTGACCCGGCTGCGCCTCGGCAGCTACTACCGCACCTACCCGACCACCGTGCAGAGCGAGGTCACCGCGGCGCTCGCCGACCCCGCCGACTTCGCCCCCGGGCCGGTCCTGCCGCTGCGCGACGGCCCGCGCCGGCTGCGCCGCGGATTCACCGTCCAGGACGGCGCCTACCTCTCCGCCCGCTGGCCGGGCGACTGCCACCGCCTGGCGCAGCAGTACCTCGCCCTCGTCACGGCCGCCACGGGAGGCCCCGGGGCCGCCGGGCAGGACGACGGCCGGTCGCGCTGAACCCCGTGCCGTCCCCCCCGCACTTCCAGCCCACGGAGAACGCGTTGACCGACCATGCCCGCCAGGCCCTCGAACACCTCAGGGACCCGTCCCAGTTCCAGTGGTACGTCATACCGCTGCTGCTCCTGGTCCTGTACGTGTACGCCGTCGAGGTCCAGCGGCGGGACTGGAGCACCGTCCTGGCCGGGCTGGCGCTGTGGGGCATGGACTGGTTCAACGAGATCTGGAACGCCCTGGTCCTGCACGCCACGGGCCGGGCACCGGTCTGGGGTGCCGCCGGCGCCAGCGCCTACCGGATCCTGGTCGGCCTCAACATCGAGATCTGCCTCATGTTCGCGATCATGGGTGTGGTCGCCGTCAAGCTCCTGCCGTCCGACCCGGCCCTGCGCATCGCCGGCATCCCCAACCGCTGGCTCCTGGCCGGGCTGAACTCGGCGCTCGCGGTCGGTGTGGAGCTCTTCCTGCACAGCGCCGGTGTGCTGACCTGGGACTGGGCCTGGTGGCGGGCCGGCTGCCCGCTGCTCATCTGGCTGGTCGGCTACCTCCCGTTCTTCCTGGTCTGCTTCCGCGTCCACGACCTGCCCCGGCTGCGCACCAAGGCCGTCACCGTCGGGGCCCTGTTCGCCCTCGACGCCGCCGCGCTGGCCGTCTTCGGCTCCCTCGGCTGGCTCTGACCGACCTCCCCGGGTCAACGTTCGGTCCACCAGCGGGCCTTGTACAGGTGGGTGCCTTCCAGCCGCCGGATGCCGTCCGGGCGGTGGAAGGTGAGGACCGAGGTACACCAGGTACAGGGCCCGGCGTGGTCGGGCGCCGTGGTGAGCAGGCGTCCCGTTCCGGGCTCGTCGCCCACGCTCTTCACCTCGCGTGCGGACTCCCGCGGGGTGACGGGGACGGCCTCGAACCGGTCGTGGGACGGGTCGAACCGCCACAGACGGCCGGCGGTACTGATCCAGAACTGCCCCGGCGCGGCGAGCACCGGGGCGAGGTCGTGGCCCCCGGGTTCGGGGAGTGCCAGGGTCCGCTCGGGGGTGAGCACCGGGGCGGCGGCGGTGCCGCCGACCCTCAGGGCGGTCAGTGTGTCGTCACCGACGGTCCACAGCAGGCCGGTCCTGGCGTCGCGGTGCACGCCGTACGCCCCCGCCAGCGGGTACTCGGCGTGGTCGGTGCTGCGCGGGACTTGCGAGGCCGTGTACACGCGTACCCAGCCGCCGGTGCTGGCCACGACGGCCACGTTGCCGTCTGGGAGGAGCTCGGCGCTGTGCGGGTTCGCGGTGGGGCCGGTGTCGACGGCCCAGACCGGGGTGCCGGTCGCGAGGTCGACGACGGCCGCCAGACCGCCCGAGGCGGTGGTCAGCAGGTAGCGGCGGCCGTCGCGGACGCCGCTCTTGGCCTCGGTGGGCGAGGACCAGCTGCGGGCCGGTGACAGGTCGGCGAGCGCGGTGTAGCGGTCAGCGGTCCACGACCACACCACCGGGAGGTGGTCGGGGCCGTGGAAGGCCATCAGATCGTCGGCACTGTGCAGGACCAGCACCCGGCGGGACGCCTGGTCCACCACCGCCACCGGCGCACCCGGCCGCCCGCTTCCGCCGCCCGGCCTCGCGGCGGCCGCCGGCCCGGCCGTCGTACCGATCACCAGCAGCGCCAGCCCGGCCGACACCAGGGCCGCCGTCCGACAGCCTGCGCCGGTACCCCTGCACACCTCGTCCGTCCCTCCGCCGGCCCTGCCCCGCGCTCACCCTGCGTCACGGCGGGGCGCACCGCCAGCGCTCCGCCGGCCGCCGCGGCCGCGCGGGTCCCCTGTGGGGCCGACTGCTGACGACGGGTCCGCTGGAGATGCGTCACCGGTCCGTGGCGTCCCGGTTCCCAACGGCGGTGCCGGTGCCCCGGGGCGGCCGGCCGCACGGCCGTCGGCCGGACTCTGCGCCGAAACCGGATCGTCGGCACCGGCGCCGGCCGCTCCGCCGCAGCCTGCTGACATGATCGTCCGAACGGTGCGGACGAGGGGGCGGGTGTGGACCTGACGGTGGAACAGACGGTGCGGAAGATCGCGGCGCAGGTCGTCGCGCGGGGACCGGAGGGCTGGACGGAGTGCGTGTTGCGGGGGCACGGAGCCGCACGGGCGTCGGCCTGTTCGGCGGCGGGTACGTGGTGCCGAGCCGTCCTGGCTCCTTCTTCGGCACGCCGTTCCCCGACCAGGACCTCGCCACCCTGGTGTCCCGGTTCCGGGACAGCCACGGCTGGGAGGCCATCGCCCTGGAGTTGACCTGCCGCCCGTCGGGCGCCTTCGACCTGGTCGTCTTCCGGGGCACGCTGCAGCCCGGGGCCGGTCCCGAGGACGGCTGGACGCTCACCGTCGACCACAGCTTCCAACCGTCCGAACCGGGCGCGGCCGACGACGCGGAACCGACCGAGCTACGCCAGGCCGGGGACCCGACCGAGGCGGTCGAACGGCTGCGGGCCGTCCTCCGGCAGCACGCCGAACTCTCCGGCGAGGAGCCGACGATGCCCGCGCCCGTCACCGAGGAGCAGCTGGCCGCCGCCGAGCTCCGCCTCGGCGCACCGCTGCCCGGAGACCTGCGGGCGCTCTACCTGGAGGCCGACGGGGACGGCGGCAGCGAGGCACTGGCCGGGTACGGCTGGCTGGCGCTCGACGCGGCCCTGGCCGAGCGCGACTCCTACATCGGCGTCCCGACCTGGTTCGGCTGGGAGCACGGCTGGCACCAGGTGGTCTTCGACGCCGACCCGCCGGACACCGTGCGCCGCTGCTCCGGGCATCCGGGCTGGCTCCCGTTCGCCACCTGGTTCGACGGCAACTACTTCGCCGTGGACCTCGCACCGGCCGCGGGCGGCCGCCCCGGCCAGGTGATCGAGGTGGGCCGGGACTTCAACGACGGCCCGCGCTACGTCGCCTCCTCCGTCACCGCCTGGCTCGGCCAGGCCCTGGGCCGGCCCGATCCGTACGGCCCGCAGCGGTCCGGGGACGGCCGGCGCCGGTTCATGGACTCAGGCCTGGACGAGCAGCCCGCGCCGGGCCTCCAGGAGATCCACCTCTATGACGCCCCGTCACCCGTCGACCTCGGCCCGCTCGCCGCCACGCCGCGCCTGCGGCGCCTGTACCTCGTCCGCTGCACCGCCGCCGACCTGTCCCCCGTCGCCGCACTCCCCGTCGAGGACCTGGCCGTCGACCTCGTCCCCGAGGCCGACCTCCTCCCGCTCACCGGCCACCCGCACCTCGCCTCACTCGCCGTCGGCTCCGAAACCCCGCTCGACCTCGCCCCGCTGCGCACCCTCCCCGCGCTCCGCTCCCTCGACCTGTCCCGCTGCCCCACCACCGACCCGGCCCTGCTCGCGGACCTCCCCGGCCTGCGCTACCTCGCCCTCTCGGCCACCCAGTGGACGGCCCTGATCGCCGCCGGCCGCCTCCCCACCCACCTCGCCGCCGCTCGCCTGGCCGGAGCCCCGCCCCTCACCGCCGCCCTCGACCTGCTCGCCGCCCTCGGAGTCGACACCTCGACCGCCCACCGCCTCTCCGGCACCCTCGAGGAGGCCGTCTGACGCCGGGGCGGGCTCAGTTGTAGTCGAAGAAGCGGTGCCACCAGGTGCGTGGCCCGGCGGAGGTACCGAGGTTGCTGACACCGTCGTACCGGGTCCGGAGCAGGTACTCGGAGACGGTGATGTAGCCGAGTGCGTCGAGTTCGTCGCCGATCGGTCTGCGGTCTGCGGTCTGCGGTCTGCGGTCTCGAAGAGGACGTTCTCTTCCTCCTCGTCGTAGCTGCGGCGGCCGGACCTCGACGGTGTGGGCGGCCCGGTCGTCGGCGGCGGCTCGCCGACCGGGTCGCGGACGTCGGCGACGGGACACCTCGAACAGCGTGCAGGCCCTGTCCTGCGGTCTCCTGGCCGCAGACCGAGCAGTACCTGACCCGGCGGCTACTTCGGGACCGTCATCGCGTCGCGGATCCGGCGGGTCCGGTCGGCGGCCCCGGCCTGGTCGATCGTGGCCGGGTTCCCCTCGACGGAGGCGGGAAAGGCCACCGAACCCGCGGTGTACCGGTCGGCCCAGAGGCACACGGGGTTGACGAGGAACGATCCGGTCGAGACCCCGCACTTGAGCCGGCCCTGCGGATCGTGCGGGTCACGCGCGTCCAGGTCCGTCATCGGCTCCGCCCACTTCTCCCGCGGGGCGAGCATCACGGATATCGCGGAGGAGGCCACCGCGCCGGGGTCGGTGATGGTGCCCCAGGCGCCGCCGATGGTCAGAACCCCGCCGGAGCCGTCGGTGTACCTGGCCTTCAGGCTGCCGTCGAAGGCGGCGTAGCCCGCTGGCAGCGGTCTCGTCGGCGGGTCGGTCAGGACGTCGGCCGGGCCCTGCGCACGGTAGCCGCCGGGCAGGGCGTCCGGGGCGGACAGCCGTAGCGAGCCCGGTGCGGCGCGGTCGGCCGGACCTGCCGCCGCCACCGACGGCGAGCCGTCGCCGCCGCAGCCCGTCAGAGCCCCCGCCAGCAGCGCCGTGGCCCCGGCCAGCGCTCCGGCCTTCGCCATGCGCACTCCCACCCCAGATTTCATGATCACATCGTAGGCGTCCGGGTTGTCCGGCGGGACCGCGCCCCGCCTCGGTGCATCCGGTCCGACGAGAACAGAGGTCCTCGGCCGCCGCGGACCGGGGTGCGAAGGCGCGGCTCCATCACCCGTCGGCCGAGGCGGGCTCCATTCTGCGAATCGCCCAACTGGTCACCGGCAGCGGCGAGATAGTGCCGCGGAGGCCACATTCCGCCCCGCCCGGTCAATATTTACTTTTCCGGAACGCGTCTGCATAGTGACGCCTCGACATATGGGTGAGGCGAACCGAGGGGGCCCGATCTTGTCCCGGATCAATGACGCTGCCGCACGCGAGGTGGAACGGGAGAGCGTTCAGGTCTCCGTCATAGGCGAGTTGTTCGACGAGCGGCTGGCCGGGGTGCGGGACCAGTTGGCGCGGGTGCTCGCGTTGCCGCCGGACGGTGCGGGCAGGGCGTACGAGCGGGAGGTGGCGGCGGGGCGGCTGGCGGGTGAGGTCCGCCGGTTGGAGGGGGCCGAGGACGGGCTGGTCTTCGGGCGGATCGACCTCGCGGACGGGGCCGTCCTGCGGATCGGGCGGCTCGGGCTGCAGCGGGAGTCGGACGAGCTTCCGGTGCTGGTGGACTGGCGGGCCGAGGCGGCGCGGCCGTTCTACGAGGCGACGCCGGTTCATCCGATGGGGCTGCGGCGGCGCCGCCACCTCCGGCTGGCGGGCCGCACGGTGGTGGGGGTGAGCGACGAGCTGCTCGACGGCCGCGCGCCCACCGGGCAGGACGTGGTCGGCGACGGTCCGCTGACGGCGGCGCTGCAGGCGCGGCGGACGGGCCGGATGGGTGCGGCGGTCGCCACGCTGCAGGCCGAGCAGGACGCGATCGTCCGGTCGCCGCACCGCGGCGTGACCGTCGTCCAGGGCGGCCCCGGCACCGGAAAGACGGTGGTGGCGCTGCACCGCGCCGCGTACGTGCTGTACGCCTTCCCGAAGGCGGCCGAGCGCGGCGTGCTGGTCCTGGGGCCGAACGCGCGGTTCCTCGAATACATCGGCCAGGTCCTGCCCTCGCTCGGGGAGAACGACGTGGTGCTGTCGACCTGCGAGGACCTGGCCGGCGTCGCACCGAGCGGCGCGGACGACGGCGCGGACGGCGGCGGGGTGGCGCGTCTGAAGGGCGGCGTCGAACTGGCCGGCGCGCTGGCCGAGGTGGTCCGCTCCCGGCAGGCCCCGGGCGGCGCGTTCCGGGTCCGGGTCGGCCAGGAGTGGATCCGTCTGCCGGACGGCGCGGTGGCGCAGGCGCGGGAGGCCGCACGGGGCAGCGGTCTCGCGCACAACCCGGCGCGTCGGCTGTTCAAGGAGTCGCTGGTGGACGCCCTCGTCCGGGAACTCGCCGGCAGCGGCGCCGAGGTGCTCGAGCAGATCGACGCGCAGGTCGCCCTGCTGACCGGCCTCGACCTCGACCGGGTCGCCGCGGCGGGCCTGCGCCGCCTCGGCCTCGACGACACCCCGGCCACCGGCGCCGACGAGTTCGACGCCGACGCCGTACGCGAGGAGCTCCTGGACGATGCCGCGCTCGACCGGGCCGTCGAGGAGCTGTGGCCGCGACTGACGCCCGGTGACGTGGTCCGGGCCCTCCTGGCGGACGGTGCCGCGCTGGCCGCCCACCTGCCGCAGCTCACCGCCGACCGGCAGCGGGCGCTGCTGCGGCGGTCGCCCGACGCGCCGTGGACCGACGCGGACGTCCCGCTGCTCGACGAGGCGGCGAGCCTGGTGGACGGCCCGCCGGAGCGCACCTTCGGGCACGTCGTCGTCGACGAGGCGCAGGAGCTGACCGCCATGCAGTGGCGGATGGTCCTGCGCCGCTGCCCGGGCCGGTCGATGACGCTGGTCGGCGACTTCGCCCAGGCGGGCCCGGCGACGGCGGCCCGCGACTGGGACGAGGCCCTGGGCCCGCACCTCGGACGCCGGTTCGACCTGCGCACCCTGACCGTCAGCTACCGGACCACGCAGGAGATCCTCGCCGCCACGCAGGACCTGCTCGCCCGGATCACCCCGGACCGGCCGGCGATCCGGTCGATCCGGCACGGCGAGCCGCCGCGGACCCTGCCCACGACACCCGGGTCTCTGCTCGACGCGCTCGTGCGGGAGCTGCGGGAGCAGGAGGCCGCGTACCCGGGCGAGCTGGTCGGGGTGGTCTGCGCCGACGGCAGGGCGCAGCAGCTCGCGGACGCGGGGGTCGAGCGGTACGCCCGGCTGGTGCCGGCTGCCCAGGCGCGCGGCCTGGAGTTCGACTCCGCCGTCGTCGTCGACCCGGACGGGATCACCGCCGCCCGCCCGGGCGGCGAACGGGACCTGTACGTCGCGCTGACCCGGGCCACCAAACGTCTGTGCACCGTCACCGTCGCGCCCGCGGCGCCGGTGGTGGGCCGCACCGGTCCGGCCCACCACCCGTCGGTCAGCCGGACTGGGCGGTGAAGCGCCAGGACTGCCCGGGGAACGCCCCGCAGACGGCCTGGTCCAGCGGCTGGCCGCTGTTGGTCGCGCCCCAGCCGGCGCCCAGGCACAGCCCGGAGGCGCGGTTCCTCAACTGGTAGCTGTCATTGCCCAGGAAGACCGCCGTCCAGACCTGGAGGTCGCTGTTGGAGCAGGTCTGCTGCACCACGAGCGCGTGCTCGGCGGTCCCCTGGGGCTGGATGCACTTGCCGGACGAGGTGACCTTGAAGAAGTACGAGTCGGTGCCGGCCCAGGTCGACGTGAACTGCTTGTTGGCCTTGGTGTCGCACTTGTACTGGATCAGCCCGGCGCCGTTCGACTTCGAGTTGTCGCCGACGGCTGCGCACAGGCCCGAGTTGAGGTTCTTGATGGTGTTGCCCGAGCCGTTCGCCGGTGTGTCCGCGTGCGCGACGGATGCCGCGCCCAGCGACATCAGGGCGGCGCACGAGAAGGCGGCGAGTAACGCGGTCGGCTTCTTCACGGCGGTCTCCGATCAGGAAGGGGGAGGAAGGGGGAAGGACGTGATGGATTCTTGATGCTCCGGTGAATGACCGTGCACCGCCAAGGCACCCTGCCGGAGCCACCCGGACGTGTCAATGGACCCGGCAGTCCCGACCGGCCGACCCGGGGCCATCCCCGGCCTTCGGCCTCGGCCGCCTCCCGGAACACCTCCGCGGCGATCCGATCGGCCTCGAAGGCGCGGGCGGCGCCGGCGTAGGCCTCGATGTGGAGGAACGATCCGCAGATGGCCGCGCGGCGGTACCGAACGTGGCGGACGCGCCGTCCCGCGCGGACCGTCGCGGTCAAGGACGGCCGTCGCGGTCAGGGTCGCCGGAGGCGAAGGGGCCCTCGTCGGCGAATCGCCGCAGGAGGCGGGCGAAGGTCCGGGCGTCGGCCTGCGGCCAGGCGGCGAGCGAGGTTTCGATGGCCGCCGCGAGGCGCTGCCGGGTGACGGCCACGGTGTCGTGCCCGTCGCCGGTGAGGGCGAGGAGGGTGGCACGGCCGTCCGCGGGGTCGGGTTCGCGCCGCAGCAGGCCCGCCCGCTCCAGGCGGTCGGCGCGGCGGGTGACGGTGGTGCGGTCGAGGTCGATCTCGCGGCCGAGGTCGGCGGCGCTGCACGGGCCGGTGCGGGCCAGGCCGCTGAGCAGCGGATAGGTGAGTTCGTCGACCCCTTCCCCGAGCCCTTCGGTGAGGTGGGTGTGCAGGCGCGTGCGGGTGCCGCGGCGCAGGAGCAGTGCGAGTGCGTGGGCGATGTCATGACCGGTCGAGATGTTCACCACCGCAGATTAGCGTGCATCGCGCACGCTTTTCCGCTACAGTCACAAGCGTGCTCAAGGCACGCAATATCCCGCACGGGACGTGCGGGCCACGACCACCACCGTCCCGGAGGAACCCCATGAACCGCACCGGCATCCGCACCGACGTCCGCGCTGCCCTTACCGACCTGCTGCTCACCCCCGGCCTCGCCCTGGAGGAGGCCGCCGAGCGGCACTTCGCCCCCGAC
>NZ_JBEZIR010000100.1:0-31998 GCF_040651175.1 Kitasatospora sp. NPDC048540 | reverse complement strand
AGCATCCCGCGGGAGATCACCTCCTCGATCACGTCCGGGGTGGTGACCGCGGAGAGGGTGTCGAAGACCGCCTGGGCCCAGGGGCTCATCTTCTCCGCCTCGGAGCCGGGCAGGTAGCCCAGCTCCTGGCCGCCGACGGCGTACAGCGGACGGAAGACCATCACCTTCCGGTGCTGCTGACGCTCCAGCACCGCCTCCAGCCCGGCGCACAGCGCCAGCGCGGACTTGCCGGTGCCCGCCCGGCCGCCCATCGAGACAATCCCGACCTCCTGGTCGAGCAGGATGTCCAGCGCCACCCGCTGCTCGGCGCTGCGCCCGCGCAGCCCGAACGCCTCCCGGTCGCCGCGCACCAGGCGCACCCGGCCGTCGTGGGTGACCCGGCCGAGCGCGCGCCCGCGCTCGGAGGTGAGCACCAGACCGGTGTGCACGGGGAGTTCGGCGGCCCCCTCGATGTCGACCGCGACGTCGTGCCCGGCGGTGAAGAGCGAGTCCACCGTGTCCCCGGCGACGTGCAGCTCGGTCATCCCGGTCCAGCCGGAGGTGATGGCGAGCTCGGCCCGGTACTCCTCGGCGAGCAGGCCGACCGAGCTGGCCTTGATCCGCAGCGGCAGGTCCTTGGAGACGACGGTGACGTCGTACCCCTCGGCCTGGAGGTTGCGGGCCACGGCCAGGATGCGGGTGTCGGCCTCGCCGCCGCCGGCGCGGTAGCCGGCCGGGAGGATCGAGGGGTCGGAGTGGTTCAGCTCGACCCGGATGGTGCCGCCGAACTCGCCGACCGGGATCGGCTCGTCGAGCCTTCCGTGGCGGACCCGGAAGTCGTCGAGCAGGCGGAGCGCCTGGCGGGCGAAGTAGCCCAGCTCCGGGTGGTGCCGCTTGGCCTCCAGCTCGGTGACCACCACCACCGGGAGGACGACCTCGTGCTCCTCGAATCGTGTCATGGCGAGGGGGTCTGCCAGGAGCACGCTGGTGTCGAGAACGTACGTGCGCCGGTCTGGTGTCCGGCGGCTCTTGGTACTGACCACTAGGCCTCCAGAGCGGATGACCCAGCGTCATCCGCGGCTCACCGGTCCCCGCGACCCCGGTGGCCGGGGTACCGGTCTTGACTGGTCTATTCCCAGGGTCGGCGTGGTGCATACCCGCCGGGAAGAACGGCGGGATCACAAATGGTGAACGTTTGGCGGGCTGGCCTGCGGGTATTCGGATTGACCGGCTGTCAGGGCCGTCGTCAGAGCCCGAGCCGCCGGTTGCGCAGCTGGAAGTCGCGCAGGGCCCGCAGGAAGTCGACCTTGCGGAAGGCCGGCCAGTACGCCTCGCAGAAGTAGAACTCGCTGTGCGCGCTCTGCCAGAGCAGGAAGCCGGAGAGCCGCTGCTCGCCCGAGGTCCGGATGATCAGGTCCGGGTCGGGCTGACCGGTGGTGTAGAGGTGCTCGGCGATGTGCTCGACGGAGAGGATCTCGGCCAGTTCCTCGATCGAGGTGCCGCGGCCCGCGTGCTCCTGGAGCAGCGAGCGCACCGCGTCGGCGATCTCGTGCCGGCCGCCGTAGCCGACCGCCACGTTGACCGTGATGCCGCGGATGTGGGCGGTGGCCTGGGCCGCCGACTTGAGGGTGTCGGCGGTCTGCTGGGGGAGCAGGTCGAGCGCGCCGACCGGGTTGACCTTCCAGCGGCCGTCGGCGGCGAGCCGGCGGACGGTGTCCTCGATGATGCCGAGCAGCGGCACCAGCTCGTCGGCCGGGCGGGAGAGGTTGTCGGTGGAGAGCATCCAGAGCGTGACCACCTGGACGTGCGTCTCGTCGCACCAGCCCAGGAACTCGCTGATCTTGTCGGCGCCGCGCTGGTGGCCGTCGGCGGTGGTGCCGCCGGTCGCCTTGGCCCAGCGGCGGTTGCCGTCGAGGATCACGCCGATGTGGTTCGGGGTGTTGTCGAGGTGCACCTCGACCCGGCGGCCGTACAGCGAGTACGCGTTGTCCAGCAGGGTGCGAAGCCCTGGCGTGCGCTCGACCACGTCGCGCAGACCCATGTCGTACTGCCCCTCCGAGCTCATTACCCCCGGGTGCGAAATCCCCTGGCGCAGCCTACTCCCGGAGTGCGCGGGGAGGTAAAGCCGCAGGTACCGAAGGTGTCACGAGCACGTCGCGAAACCGTTCGGACGCGTTTGGTCACGGCCGCGCGGGCTCGGACACGGAAAGGTATCCGGTTCCTTAAACGACCCCTAAGCCGGGCGCCGACTCCTTGACGCCCGGCATTGGTCTAGTCCAGCTTGTGACGCAGGACACGGCGGATCCCACCCGCCGCACCCCCACAGCACCACTGCGGACCTTCCCTCCCCCACGCGGAGCCGCCGCGACCCCCACCGCGGCGGCTCCCCCTCCTCCCACAGGAGTTCGCACATGGCCCGTACGCTGCAGCAGCCGTCCCACCGGCGCCGGCGCACCAACCTCCCGACCGTCCTCGGGGCGGGCGCCACCGCCCTCGCCGTGGCCGGCACCGGCCTGGCGCTGTTCGCCGGCGGCGCCAGCGCGGCGGTCGGCAACCTGGTCGGCAACGGCGGCTTCGAGTCCGGCCTGTCCGGCTGGACCTGTACCGGCACCGCGGTGGCCGGCGCCCCCGCGCACTCAGGCGCGGCCGCCCTGAACGCCACCCCGAGCGCCTCCGACACCGCCGAGTGCCGGCAGACCGTCAGCGTGCTGCCCAACTCCAGCTACACCCTGGCCGGCTGGGTCCAGGGCCCGTACGTCTACCTGGGTGCCACCGGCACCGGCGGCGCCGACCCGAGCACCTGGTCGAGCCAGAGCAGCTGGAACCAGCTCTCCACCACCTTCACCACCGGGGCGGGCACCACCAGCGTCACCCTGTACGTGCACGGCTGGTACGGCCAGGCCGCCTACGGCGCGGACGACATCACGCTGACCGGACCGGGCGGCACCTCCTCGCCCTCGCCCTCGCCGTCGGCCTCCTCCTCCGCGCCGGCCTCGCCGTCCCCGTCGGCCTCCGCCTCCAGCTCGGCCCCGGCGTCCCCCTCGCCGTCCGCCAGCAGCAGCGCGCCCACCTCGCCGTCGCCGACCGCCACCACCACCCCGCCGGCCACCGGCCTGCCCAAGCACGCGCTCACCGGCTACTGGCAGAACTTCGACAACGGCGCCACCGTGCAGCGGCTGCGGGACGTGCAGAGCGCGTACGACATCATCGCGGTCTCCTTCGCCGACGCGACCACCACCGCGGGCGGCATCAGCTTCACCCTGGACCCGGCGCTCGCCAGCAAGCTCGGCGGCTACGGCGACGCCGACTTCAAGGCCGACATCGCGGCCAAGCACGCAGCCGGCAAGAAGGTCGTGCTGTCGATCGGCGGCCAGAACGGCACCATCGTGGTGAACAACTCCGCCGCGGCCAACACCTTCGCCAACACCGCCTACGCGCTGATCCAGCAGTACGGCTTCGACGGCGTCGACATCGACCTGGAGAACGGCGTCGACCCGGTCTACATGGCGCAGTCGCTGCACACCCTGCAGAGCAAGGTCGGCTCCGGCTTCATCCTGACCATGGCCCCCGAGACGATCGGGATGTACTCCACCGCCGGCAACTACTTCCAGCTGGCGCTGAACACCAAGGACATCCTGACCGTCGTCAACACCCAGTTCTACAACTCGGGCGGCATGAACGGCTGCGACGGCAAGGTCTACACCCAGGGCACCATCGACTTCATCACCGCCCAGGTCTGCACCCACATCCAGGGCGGGCTGCGGCCCGACCAGGTCGGCATCGGCGTCCCGGCGTCGACCCGCGCGGCGGGCGGCGGCTACGTCAACTCGACCGTGGTCGACAACGCGCTGGACTGCCTGGCCACCGGCACCCACTGCGGCAGCTTCGTCCCGCCGGCCAAGTGGCCGACCATCCGCGGCGCGATGACCTGGTCCACCAACTGGGACGCCGCCAACGGGAACGACTTCTCCACCAACGTGGGCGCCCACGCCCACGCCATGCCCTGACCCCGTGCCGTAACCCCGTACCGCAACTCCCCCGGCGCGCCTCCCCCTGAGAGTGGGGCAGGACGCGCCACCCCGGAGCCCGTCCCCGCCGCCGCACCGGCTGGGACGGGCTCCGGCCTTCCGGCGGCCGAGGGCCCCGGTGGATCAGGACGCGGCCAGCACCGCCAGCAGGGTGCCCAGCAGCATCCACGGCCCGAGCGGGAGGTCGTCGCCCCGGCCGGCCCGGCCGGAGACCAGCAGCGCCACGGCCCACACCGCGGCCGCCAGGAAGGTCAGCACGAAGCCGCCCGCCACCGCGGACCAGCCGTACCAGCCGAGCAGCGCGCCGAGCGTCGGCGCCAGCTTCACGTCGCCGAGCCCGACCGGCGCCACCAGCGCGAGCAGCAGGTAGCCGCCGCCGAGCACCAGCGCCGCGAACAGGCAGCGCAGCAGTACCGCGCCGTCGGGCGCGGTGAGCACCAGCAGGACCGCGGTGCCGGCGGCCAGCGGCAGGGTCAGCACGTCCGGGAGCCGGCTGACCCGGGCGTCGACGAAGGCCAGCACCACCCCGAACAGCGCCGCCCAGGCCAGCGGCAGCACCACCGGCCAGGACGCCGCCGCGCCGAGCACCGCGCCGACCGCCGCGGCGGCGGTCTCGATCCGCCACGCGCCCGGGCCGCCGCCCGCACCGCAGCGCGGACACCGGCCGTCCGGGCGGTGCAGCCGGCGGCCGAGCGGACAGCACTCCCGCCAGGGTTCGCCGTCCGCCACCGCGTACCGGGCGGCGGCCGCCCGCAGGACCGGCGCCGCCAGCAGGCCCGCCGCCGCGCCCGACACCACCGCGATCATGTCGCTCTCCCCCCTCCGGCCGGTCAGGCCGACCCGGCCGAGCCTACGGGGAAGCGGCCGGGGAAACCGTCCGGTCGACCGGGTGACCTGTGGCCCATCCCACTGCGGAATCGGCGTACGGGCGCCGTAAAGTAAGGGGGTATGCAGGTCATCCAGTCCAGCAAGCTCGCCAATGTCTGCTACGACATCCGCGGTCCGGTGCTCGACGAGGCGATGCGGCTGGAGGACCAGGGCCACCGCATCCTCAAGCTGAACACCGGGAACCCGGCGGCCTTCGGCTTCGAGGCGCCGCCGGAGATCCTCCAGGACATCCTGAAGAACCTCTCCTCCGCGCACGGTTACGGCGACTCCAAGGGCCTGCTCGCCGCCCGCCGCGCGGTGGTGATGAGCTACGAGGAGCGCGGCCTGCACGGGCTCACCGTGGAGGACGTCTTCCTCGGCAACGGCGTCTCCGAGCTGATCCAGCTCGCCATGACCGCGCTGCTGGACGACGGCGACGAGGTGCTGGTCCCGGCGCCGGACTACCCGCTGTGGACCGCCTCGGTCAGCCTGGCCGGGGGCACCGCGGTGCACTACCGCTGCGACGAGCAGTCCGAGTGGTACCCGGACCTGGCCGACCTGGAGTCCAAGGTCACCGACCGGACCCGCGCGATCGTGGTGATCAACCCCAACAACCCGACCGGCGCGGTCTACCCGCGCGAGGTGCTGGAGGGGATCGTCGAGATCGCCCGCCGCCACCAGCTGGTGCTGTACGCGGACGAGATCTACGACAAGATCCTCTACGACGACGCCGAGCACGTCCCGCTGGCGACGCTCGCCCCCGACCTGTTCTGCGTCACCTTCAACGGCATGTCCAAGTCGTACCGGGTGGCCGGGTTCCGCTCGGGCTGGATGGTGCTCTCCGGCGACCGGCACCGGGCCCGCAGCTACATCGAGGGGCTGACGGTCCTGGCCTCGATGCGGCTGTGCGCCAACATGCCGGCCCAGCACGCGGTGGCCGCCGCGCTCGGCGGACGGCAGTCGATCAAGGACCTGCTGCTGCCGGGCGGCCGGCTGCTGGAGTCCCGCGACGCGGCGTACCAGCTGCTGAACGAGATCCCGGGCGTCAGCTGCGTCAAGCCCAAGGGCGCGCTGTACGCCTTCCCGCGGCTCGACCCCCAGGTGTACAAGATCAAGGACGACGCGCAGATGGTGCTGGACCTGCTGCGCGCCCAGCGGATCCTGATCGTCCAGGGCACCGGCTTCAACTGGCCCGATCCGGACCACTTCCGGCTGGTCACCCTGCCCCGCCCGGAGGAGATCACCGACGCGGTGACCCGCATCGGCGACTTCCTGAGCGGCTACGTCCAGCCCTGACACCCAACGGCCCCGCCCCCGGGCGGGGGCCGGGAGCGCCCGGAGGCGAACGGGCGAGAACGCGACCCGCCCTGAACCGAAGGGCGCGCCGACGCCGGAAGCGACGAACGACCAGCGAGCGCAGCGAGCGCCGGAGCGAGGAGTGCCGGTGTCGGGCCGGGAGCGCCCGGAGGCGAACGGGCGAAGATGCAGCACCGCCGCCCCCGGTCAGGGCGGGGGCGGCGGAGGCTGGGGTGGGGCGAGGTCAGCCCAGGCGCTTGACCAGGGCGCGGTACTCGTCCCAGAGCTCGGTCGGCGTGTGCTCGCCGAACAGCTCCAGGTGGGCCGGGATGAGTGCGGCCTCCTGGCGCCAGATGTCGGCGTCCACCGAGAACAGCAGGTCGAGGTCGGACTGCGGGATGTCGAGGCCCTCGAGGTCGAAGGCGTCCACGGTCGGCAGCACGCCGATCGGGGTCTCGACGCCCTGGCCGGCGCCGTCGAGCCGCTCGACGATCCACTTGAGGACCCGGCTGTTCTCGCCGAAGCCCGGCCAGATGAACTTGCCCTCGCCGTTCTTGCGGAACCAGTTGACGTAGTAGATCTTCGGCAGCTTGCCGGCGTCGGCCTGCGCGCCCAGCTTCAGCCAGTGGCCGAAGTAGTCGCCCATGTTGTAGCCGCAGAACGGCAGCATCGCGAACGGGTCGCGGCGCAGCTCGCCGACGGTGCCCTCCTGGGCGGCGGTCTTCTCGGAGGCGATGTTGGCGCCCAGGAAGACGCCGTGCTGCCAGTCGAAGGACTCGGTCACCAGCGGGACGGCGCTGGCGCGGCGGCCGCCGAACAGGATGGCCGAGATCGGCACGCCGGCCGGGTCCTCCCACTCGGGGGCGATGGTCGGGCACTGCGAGGCCGGCACCGCGAAGCGGGCGTTCGGGTGGGCGGCGGGGGTGCCGGACTCGGGGGTCCAGTCGTTGCCGCGCCAGTCCGTCAGGTGCGCGGGGGGCTCCTCGGTGAGGCCCTCCCACCAGACGTCACCGTCGTCGGTGAGCGCGACGTTGGTGAAGACCGTATTGCCCCAGAGGGTGTCGATCGCGTTGGCGTTGGTGTCCACGCCGGTGCCGGGGGCGACGCCGAAGAAGCCGGCCTCCGGGTTGATGGCGTAGAGCCGGCCGTCGGCGCCGAAGCGCATCCAGGCGATGTCGTCGCCGATGGTCTCGACCTTCCAGCCCGGGATGGTGGGCTGGAGCATCGCCAGGTTGGTCTTGCCGCAGGCGGACGGGAAGGCGGCGGCCACGTACTTGGCCTCGCCGGCCGGCGGGGTGAGCTTGAGGACGAGCATGTGCTCGGCCAGCCAGCCCTCGTCGCGGGCCATGGTGGAGGCGATCCGCAGCGCGTAGCACTTCTTGCCGAGCAGGGCGTTGCCGCCGTAGCCGGAGCCGAAGGACCAGATCTCGCGGGTCTCCGGGAAGTGCGAGATGTACTTGGTGGTGTTGCACGGCCACGCGACGTCGGCCTGGCCCTCGGCGAGCGGCGCGCCGACGGTGTGCACGGCCTTGACGAAGTCGCCGTCCTCGCCGAGCTGGTCGATCACGGCCTGGCCCATCCGGGTCATCACGCGCATCGAGACGGCGACGTAGGCGGAGTCGGTGATCTCGACGCCGTACGCGGCCAGCGGGGAGCCGACCGGGCCCATGGAGAACGGCACGACGTACATCGTGCGGCCCTTCATCGAGCCCTTGAAGAGGCCGTTCGCGCCCGAGAAGAGCTCCCGCATCTCTGCCGGGGCCTTCCAGTTGTTGGTCGGGCCGGCGTCCTTCTCCTGCTCGGAGCAGATGTAGGTGCGGTCCTCGACGCGCGCCACGTCCGTGGGGTCCGAGGCGGCGTAGTAGGAGTTCGGGCGCTTCTCGGTGTTGAGCTTCTTGAAAGTGCCCTGGGCGACCAGCAGCTCGGCGAGGCGGAGGTACTCCTCCTCGGAACCGTCGCACCACTCGACGCGGTCCGGCTGGGTCAGCTCGGCGATCTCGGCGACCCAGGCCAGCAGACGCTTGTGGCGGGTGGGCGCGGACTCGGCGAGCGCAGAGTTCGAAGACGACACGATCGCTCCGTTTCACACCATCTCGGCCAGGAGACGGCATCGCGGGGGTTGAGGGTGTAAGCAGCGTAGCTCCGCCTACGACCCCTCTTTGCGGCGTAACGGCGCAATCGAGTGAACTTTTACTCCATCATGTCCATCTACGCGCCAGTAACAAGGCATTCCCGGCCAGCCTCGTGACCGACGCCACCACGGCCAACTTCTACGAAATGTACAAGAGTGAGGATCACCACTTCCTACGGACTAGTAACCTACGGTCCCGTAAGTAGGATGACGTCCATGACTGTGGTGGAGGAGCCCCTACCTGCCGACCCGGCCGCCGCGACCGTGGCTGAGTGGGCCAAACCCAAGTGGCGCGGCTGGCTGCACGCCGGGATGTTCCCGGCCTCGCTCGCCGCCGGCATCGTGTTGATCTGCCTGGCCGACTCCACCGCGGCGCGGCTCGCGTGCACGGTCTACGCGGTCAGCGCCTGGCTGCTGTTCGGCGTCAGCGCGGTCTACCACCGCTTCGACTGGGGCCCGCGCGGCGACGCCGTCCTGCGCCGGCTGGACCACGCGAACATCTTCCTGATCATCGCGGGCACCTACACCCCGTTCACCATCCTGCTGCTGCACGGCACCGCGCAGCTGGTCCTGCTCTGGGTGGTGTGGGGCGGCGCGCTGGCCGGGATCGGCTTCCGGGTGTTCTGGGTCGGCGCACCGCGCTGGCTCTACACCCCGTGCTACGTCGCGCTCGGCTGGGCGGCGGTCTTCTTCCTGCCGGACTTCCTGCACGCCGGCGGCGTGGCGGTGATGACCCTGATCGTGGTCGGCGGGGTGCTCTACACCCTGGGCGGGCTGGTCTACGGCCTGAAGCGGCCGGACCCGTCACCGCGCTGGTTCGGCTTCCACGAGGTCTTCCACGCCTTCACCCTCGGCGCGTTCACCGTGCAGTACGTGGGGATCTCACTGGTCGCGTACACCGCGGCCGGCTGACACCCGCGCGTCCAGCCGCTCACGGGCCCGACGGCAGCGCTCGCAGTGCGCCGCGTCGGGCCCGTCGCCTGCCGTCCGCAGGTGCGCCTTGGCGCGGAACCGCACCGCCACGTGGCCCATCACCAGCAGCACCTCGATCGCGGACACCGCCCAGACCAGCCGGGGCCCGCCCAGCAGGTAGCCCGCCACCACGGCGAGCGCGGCGACGAGCGCCAGCAGCCCGCCCCAGAACTGCACATCCCTGTTCGCCATCGGCATCCTCTCCGCCGTATGACCGCCGCATGACCACGGACCGGAACATCTCCCCACCCAAGGTGACATCCGCACCACGCTCCGGGGCGAACAGGGGATCAACGCTGCGCCAAATTACTGTGCGGACCGTGCCGGGAAACCTGCCGCGGCCACCCGCACCGGGCCGCCGCCCACCGCCGTACGGACACCGGACGGTGAGGACCCGTCAGGCGGAGCGCCCGCCACAGGCAGCGCCCGCCACAGGCAGCGCCCGGTGATGCCGCACCTTACCGGGACGGTCCGCCCGCCCGATGTACGGCGCGCCCCCGGGGCCGCCCCCGACGACGGGCCGGACCGCGCAACGGGGCGGCGGTCCGGCGAGCCGATCCGCCGGGCCGCTGCCCCGTCCGTGGTGCCCGTCCGTGGTGCCCCGTCCGTGGTGGCCCGGGACGCCGTCGTTCCTGCCGCTACCGCCGGGCGGACCGGCGGCGGGCCGCGAGCGCGGCTCCGGTCAGGGCGGTCGCACCGAGTGCCGCCCCGGCCGTCAGCGCCGGCAGCCGCCCGCCGTCCCGGGCGGGCGCCGCCGTGTCGAACCCGCCGCCGGTGCCCGCCCGGTCGTACGCGCTGCCGGGCAGCTTGTCGCCGTACCGCTGGTGCACCAGCTTCTGGTACGCCGCCACGCTGACCCCGTCCGCGCCCACCGACCGGCGGGCCTGCTCGTCCAGCGGAAGCACCCGGCCGCCGCGCAGCACGTACCAGGCGTCCAGCTGCGGCTCCCGGAACGCGGTGCCGCCGCCGGTGCCGGCCGCCCTGGCCGGGTAGTCCGTCTCGTCGCCGCCGGTGGCGATGTTCACCACCCGCCAGCCGGCGCCCTGCCGGACGCTCCACACCGAGGCGATCCGCCCGTCCGCCGACACCGCCTTGGTGGCCACGAAGTCGGGCGAGGCCACCGGGGCGTCGGCCGTCCCCGCCACGAAGCCCGCGTCCAGGGTGAACACGGTGGCGCTCTCGCCGGTCAGCCGGGGCGCGGCCTGGGCCGCGGCCCGCTCCTCCTCGGCCGGTGCGAGCGCCGCTCCCCCCGTCGGCGGGACACCGCCGCGGGCGAAGAACCGGCCGAGCCGGTCGAGCACGGCCGGCGTCTGCACGGCCGCCCGGGCGGCGGCCAGGTCCGCGGGCGCCAGGTCCGCGGCTGCGAGGTCCGCGGGCGCCGCCGGCGCCGGTCCGTCCGCCGCCAGGGCGAGCGGGGCGGCGGCCAGCGAGAGTCCCGCGGCGAGCACGGCGGTGGCGAGGGCCCGCCGCAGGTGGTTCCGGTTGTCGGTCATGGCTGTCTCCTCACGCGCCGATCCGGTACAGGGAGTGGGTCCAGGAGAACGAGCCGTTGCTCACGTAGTACGCGTAGTCCGCCCAGTTGTAGCGGGAGTTGGACGGCCACGGGTCGCCCCAGTAGACCCAGTTGCTGGAGACGTCGTAGCCGTAGATCAGCTGCATGTGGCCGCCGCCGGAGCTCCACTGGATCCGGGTCTCGACCGGCCGGTCGGCGTCGATCTCGGTCTGCACCGTGCTGTAGCGCAGATAGCCCGTGACGTACGAGCCGGGGTTGATGCCGATCCAGTCGAGCGCGGTCTGCACGTTGCCCAGGGTGGCCTGGTTGTTGGGGCAGGTCGAGTTGATCGACCGGTTGAAGGCGGCGTTGCAGAACTGGTTCTGGCTGTAGCTGTAGCCGAAGTACGCGGCCACCGTGTTCCCGCTGCCGGCCCAGCACCAGTTGCTCTGCTGCTGTTGCTGCATGGTGATGTTGAGCCTGCGCCAGGTGGCGGCCTGCGCGGACCGGCCGACGGCGTCGGGCTGACCGGTGGGGGCGGTCGGGCCGACGGCGGAGGTCCGGGCGGACGCGGCGGGGGCGCCGGTGAGGGGGTGGGCGCTCGCGCCCGCCGGAGCGGCGACGGCCACCGTCAGGCTCGGCGCCAGGATGCCGAGCGCCAGCGCGGCGACCACGCGACGCAGGCGCGGCCGGGGTGTCCGGGGCGGCCGGGGTGTCCGGGATGTCCGGGGTTTTGGCATGGGGGAATCTCCTCCTTGCGGCTACGCAGGAGTGGGGATGTGTGGGGGTGGCGGCGTCCGGACGCGCTGCGAGGAGCATCGGGCCGTCGACCGACCAGGGTCAACGGCCGCGGAACGCAAGAGGGCCCCGGTGTGAACGGACCCCGCCGGGTGTGAACGCGACCGCCCCGGCCTGCGGCGATCCCCCGGCCTGATGACAACTCCGGTGCCAGGTGTGAATATTCACCCCAGGAACGGAGGCAGCCGCATGCAGCACACCGTCCGGCCCGAACTCGCCGCCGCCCTGCGCACCGGCCCGTTCCACGTCGCGCTGCGCACCGCCATCGCCACCCGCGGCCTCGCCCTGCACCGGGTGCAGCAGCACCTCGCCCGCCGCGGCGTCCAGGTCGGCGTCACCACCCTCAGCTACTGGCAGCAGGGCCGCCGTCGGCCCGAGCGGGCCGAATCACTGCGCGCGGTCCAGCAGTTGGAGGAGGTCCTCGACCTTCCCGCGCACTCGCTCACCCGGCTGCTCGGCCCCCGCCGGAGCGCCGGGACCGCGCCCGCCGGCCCCGCCACCCGGCCGTACCGCGACCTGATCCGCCCCGCCGAGGCCGTCGACGGCCTGCTCGCCACCATCGCCGGTCCCCCCGGCACCGGCCTGCACACCGTCACCCACATCGAACGGATCACCATCGGCGCCGACCGCCGCCAGCTCCGCCGCAGCTCCCAGCACGTCCTGCGGGCCCATCACGACGGCATCGACCGCTACCTGGCGATCTACCAGGGCGACCCCGGCTGTGACATCACCCGCGTCACCCTGCGCGCGGACGAGAACTGCCGGCCGGGCCGGGTCCGCCGCGACCCGGCCGCCGGCCTGCTGGTCGCCGAACTCCTCCTCGACCGCCGCCTGCGCACCGGCGACACCCATCTGCTCGGCTACGGCTTCGAGGACGTGCCCGGGCCCGAGCCCAGCAGCGAGTACGTCCGCGGCTTCAACGCCGGCGCCGGGCAGTACGTCCTCCAGGTCGCCTTCCACCCCGCGGCCCTACCCGTCCGCTGCCACCGCTTCACCAGCCGCGCCCCGGGCGGACGCCCCTACGAGACCGAGGACCTCACCCTCGACGGCCACCACTGCGTCCACCTCGTCGCCACCGCCCTCCCCCCGTGCATCCTCGGCATCCGCTGGGACTGGGACTGAGCCCCACGGTCCCGTGCCGCGGGCGGACACGGGCCCCGCACGAGCCCGCACCACACACGGGCGTGCCCGGTCGCCCTCAGGTGAACTTCAGGACGACGCAGTCCTCGACCGCCCGGAAGCCGAGCCGCTGGTACAGGGAGTTGCTGGTCGGGTTGGCCAGGTCGGTGTACAGCAGCACCTCCGCCGCGCCCGCGGCCACCGCGCGGGCGCACCCCGCCGCCACCACCCCACCCGCGTACCCGCGTCCCCGCAGCTCGGGCGGCGTGTACACCGGCCCGATCCGCGACATCCCGGCGAGCACCGGGCTGACCCCGGCCATCGAGACCGGCCGGCCGCCGTCCTCCCGGACGTGCAGGGTCCCGTCGGCGATCCGGCCGGCGATCACCCCCGGGATGTCGGGCACCGGCGGGACCCCGACCTCCGTGAAGAACGCCTCGGTCCACCGGGTGAGCAGTCCGTGCTCGGCGGGCCGGGCCGGCCTGACCGGTCCGGCCGGCGTCGGCGGCGTCAACTCCCCCAGCCGGTAGAGCCGTTCCTCGACCTCGACCTCGGTCGCCGCCCCGGTCAGCCGCTGCCAGACCTCGGTGAACGCGGCCACCGCCGCCTTCGCCCCGCCCACCCCGGAGGGCCGTTCACCCTGCCCGTGCAGGACCGTCGCCAGTTCCCCGGCGGCCGTCACCGGCATCCGGCCGAGGCGCAGCGGGAAGGGCGGCGTCCACAGGAAGGCCGCACCGACGCTCTCCGCGCCCTCGGCCCGCCACCACCCGAAGCGGGGCGGCTGCGGGCCGAAGACGTGCAGGCCGTCCCGTCCGAGGCGGTGGGCCAGCGTGAGCAGCACGGTGTTCTCGGCCCGGTGCGCAGCGAGGAACTCGCCCGCCCCGGTGTGGAATTCGGTCGGCGAGGAACTCACGGTCCAGGTCATCCCGCCATCCTGGCCGAGGCCCGGATCGTGCGCACCCGGATTGCCTCAGTCCGCCGGGCGCGCCCCGATCCGCTCCGCCAGGCCGGCGGCGTCGGCCGTGGGCGCGTCGCAGGTGAAGTGGCGGCACACGTACGCGGCGGGCCGTCCGCCGAGCAGCGGGCGGTCGGCCAGCAGCGGGACCTCGGTGCTGCCCGGCGCGCCGACGGCGACCACCGCGCCGGGGGCGGTGCCGAGCAGGGCGGTGCGGTGCAGCGCGGCGGTCGCGGGGTCCCCGGCCGGGCCGACCACGGCGACCTCGCGCGGTCCGTCGAGCAGCGCCTCGGCGACGGCGAGGCCCCAGCCGATGAACCGCGGCGCCTTGGCCGCGAGCGCGCCCACGATGCCGAGCGCCCGTTCGGCGGCGGTGCGGTGGCGTGCGGAGCCGGTGTACGCGGCGTAGCTCAGCAGGGCACCGGCGGCGGCCGTCCAGCCCGAAGGGGTGGCGTTGTCGGTCGGGTCCTGGGGTCGGCGGATCAGCTGTTCGGCGTCGTCCGCGGTGTCGTAGAGCGCGCCCGAGGCCGGGTCGACGAAGTGCGCGAGGACGGTGTCGAGCAGGCCGCCGGCCAGGTCGAGCCACGAACTCTCACCGGTGACGGCGTACAGCGCGAGGAAACCCTCGGCGGTGTCGGCGTAGTCCTCCAGCACGCCCGCGTTGGCGCCGGGGCGCCCGTCGCGGGAGGTGCGCAGCAGGCGGCCGTCGGGGGTGAGGTGGACGGCGAGCAGCAGGTCGGCGGCGCGTTCGGCCGCCTCGACCAGGTCGGGGCGGGCCAGCAGGGCGCCGGTCTCGGCGAGGGCGGCGATGGCCAGGCCGTTCCAGGCGGCGACCACCTTGTCGTCCCGGGCGGGGGCGGGCCGCTCGGCGCGGGCGGCCAGCAGCCGGGTGCGGATCCGCTCGTACGCCTCGGGGTCCTCGGGGTCGCGGAGCAGTTGGAGCACCGAGCTGCCGTGTTCGAAGGTGCCGGTGACCTCGAAGAGTCCGACGGCGAGTGCGGCGTCCTCGGCGCCGAGGGCGGCGGTGAGCTGCTCGGGGGTCCAGGCGTAGTAGGCGCCCTCGGCGGACTTCCCGGTGGCCGGATCGAGTGAGTCGGCGTCCAGTGCGGAGGCGAAGGCGCCTTCGGGGGTGCGCAGTTCGCGCAGCAGGAAGTCGGCGGTGGCGAGTGCGGTGCGGCGGGCCTGCTCGTCTCCGGTGGTGCGCCACAGGTGCAGGTAGGTGCGCAGCAGCAGGGCGTTGTCGTACAGCATCTTCTCGAAGTGGGGCACGACCCACCCGGCGTCGACCGAGTAGCGGGCGAAGCCGCCGCCGAGCTGGTCGTTGATGCCGCCGCGGGCCATCGCCTCGCAGGTGCGGGCGGCCATCTCCAGTGCCGCCTCGGAGCCGGTGCGGGCGTGATGGCGGAGCAGGAACTCG
Source organism: Kitasatospora sp. NPDC048540 (assembly GCF_040651175.1). Lineage (NCBI taxonomy): Bacteria > Bacillati > Actinomycetota > Actinomycetes > Kitasatosporales > Streptomycetaceae > Kitasatospora > Kitasatospora sp. NPDC048540. The sequence goes on along the minus strand of NZ_JBEZIR010000100.1, from coordinate 16,944 downwards.
ATCGCCATGGACGGCGGGAACTTGGGGGCGCCGCCGAAGCCGCCGCGCTTGTCGTCGAAGGAGCGGCTGAGCGCGACCAGGGCCTGGTGCAGGTCGGCGTCGGCGGGCGGGTGGGGGGCGGCGGCGGTGTAGACCGAGGCCCGTTCGGCCAGCTCGGCCCGGATCCGGCCGGCCACCTCGCCGACCTCCTCGCGGCGGTCCCGCCAGGCGGCGGTGACGCCCTCCAGCACCTGCCGGAAGGCGGGCATGCCGTGCCGGGGCTCGGGCGGGAAGTAGGTGCCGAAGTAGAACGGCTCCTTGTCCGGCGTGAGGAACACCGTCATCGGCCAGCCACCCTGCCCGGTGGCGGCCTGCACGGCCTCCATGTACACGGCGTCGACGTCCGGCCGCTCCTCGCGGTCGACCTTGACGGCGACGTAGTGCTCGTTGGCGTACGCCGCCACCGCCTCGTCCTCGAAGGACTCGTGGGCCATCACGTGGCACCAGTGGCACGCCGCGTACCCGACACTCAGCAGCACCGGCACCCCGCGCCGGCGCGCCTCCTCGAAGGCCTCGGGAGACCACTCCCACCAGTCGACGGGGTTGTCGGCGTGCTGCTGGAGATACGGCGAGGTCGCGTGCGCCAACCGGTTCATGCCCATCAGTCTGGCACCCGGGCACGGGAGACTCACACACGCCACCCTGAGGCACCCTCCTCGCCCTCGGGCAAGAGGTTGGGCCGTCCCTGCGGGTCTCGCGTGCACCCGCTGCCGGCCACGTGGTCACACTGACCGCATGGCGGACCGTCAGCAGTCAGAGGAGCCCGCTCTCTTCAACTGGCCGGCGCCACCACTCGGTGGACTTGAAGCACCCCATGAGCCAGTGCGCTTCCGCGCTGTCAAGGATGATGTCGCCGATCGACGGGAGGAGATCGAGGCGGAGCATCTGCTCCTGAATGCGGACGGGATCCCAGTCGAGGTCGTGATGGAGCAGCACCGCGAACGGTTCCCCGCGCTTCTGCCAGAAGACCATGGGCTCGCCGCAGTCGTTCACGAACGGTTTGACGATGTCGTTCGGCGCGAACTCGACGTCCGCCATGTCCGCCCATCTGCCGACACCCTCTCGCTCCCGAGCCAGGTAGCTCCGCATGTTCTGGACGAAGGCCTGGGAGGTGGAATCGTCCAGCACGGACTCCCTCCGGACGACAACGGACTTCAGCGTCTTGCGCAGCGCTTCGGCCCGACGGAGTTGACGGGTCGCATTGGCCCAGAAGAGGCCGCCCCGCTCAGGATCATGGACTACGCAGAGCACCGGGAGGCTGCCGTCGCGCCAATTGTCACCGTGATCCCCGACCTGGACGCGGTGCCCTCGCCGGGTGCGCGTCGAGACCCCGCCCTTGACCTGCACAGCCAGGGAGTCCGCTGTTCGCCGCCCGTCCTGGACAAAGGTGACGTGCAAGTCCTCCCCGTGGTCGTTCGCGCCGTCTATCTCCTGCACGATGTGGCCGTGCCGCTCCAGCAGCGAACGCACCTCATTCACAGCCATGCGTCCAACACGGCGACTCTCAGGAACCTTTGGCATCTCGCCCCCTTTGATCTATTCGGGAAGGCTAGGGCAGAGCACCGACGCGCCTGCCGACTTCGGGGTCACGGGGTTGGCGTACCGGGACCCGTCCTTGCTCGCGAGGGTGTTCGAGCCCGGGTGCGGACCCGCGCACAGGATGGAGGCGCATGACGCACGGCACCGCAGTGTCGAGAGGCGAAGATCAGCCGACCGTTCAGTCAAAGCGCCGGGTGCGGTCAGCGGGCGTCAGCCTCAGGGCGGGGCGGCTCATCCAGGCGACCGAGGAGGTTCACGGCAGCACTCCGCCGGGCGCGGAGATCCCGGCCCGCGGAGCAGCGCCCCGGAGCCGCAGAACAGTACGCTGAGGCCGGCAGCACCGAGCCCGTCGAGCCCCCGAGGAGGTACGCCGATGACCGCCGGGATGGTCGCTCCCGAGTGGATGCACCAGCAGATCACCGCGGACGAGTACGACTCCTGGTCCGCGGAGCAGTGCGCGGGTGTCGAGATCGTGGACGGGATGGTCGTCGTGAGCCCGAGCGCGTCCAAGCGGCACAACCGCCTGGCCCGGATCCTGGCGAACGCCCTGGATGCAGCCGCCGGTCCGGACTGGAACGCCGACACGGACTTCGATGTCCGGTTGCAGGACGTGCCCCTCACCAACCGGCGGCCCGACGTCGTGGTCTACCGGGCCGAGACCATCGACGTCACACCCACCCGCCCGGAGCACGTTCTCCTGGTCGTCGAGGTCGTGTCACCGGGGTCGGAGACCACCGACCGCATCGTGAAGGTGGATCAGTACGCCCAGGCCGGTATCGCCTTCTACTGGCGGATCGAGCAGACCGCCAACGGCGTTCCCCTCGTCTACACCTACGTCCTCGACCCTGCGCGCCGGTCCTACCGCGACGCGGAGATGTTCACCGGCACGGTCCGGACCGCCGCTCCGTTCGCGGTCGAGATCGACCTCACCACGGTCTGATCCGCACGCGGGACATGTGTACGGCCTGACCTCGGGCGGGGCGACCATCTCACGTTACGCGTCGCTTCCGGCACTCGCCGGAAACGCCCCAGGTCGGGGCCGCGCCACTGGCGTGGCCGGGCGCGAGGTGGGAGGGCTCACTCCTTGGGGGTCTCGGGCTCCTCGACGAAGTCGATCTTCTTGAAACGGGTGTTCATCGACTTCAGCAGGAACCAGGTGGCCACCCCGAGGGCGGCGAAGACGACGAAGCCCAGCAGGCCGGGGGTCACCTTGGTCTCGTCGAGGGCGAGCGGCGCGGCGAGGTGGGTGAGGGTCACGGGGGTGCTCATCTCTCCATGGTGACCCGGCCCTACACGGGCCGGGTCACCGGGGTGGTGCGTGTCGTGCGGGCGGGCTACTTGCGCAGGCCGGCGAAGAGGTCGTCCTCGGGCAGGTCGGTGTCCAGGTGCGACTTGGCCAGTTCGTAGTCCTCGGTCGGCCAGACCTCGCGCTGGACGTCGATCGGGACGCGGAACCACGGCCCGTCCGGGTCGATCTGGGTGGCGTGCGCGATCAGCGCCTTGTCCCGGACCTCGAACCAGTCGTCGCACTTGACCCGGGTGGTGATCTCCCGCTCGGCGCGGCCGCTCTTCTCCCAGCCCGCGATCCACTCGCCGTACGGGGAGTCGATGCCGTGCTCGGTGAGGTACGCGTGCAGGGCGCGGATCCGGCCCATCGGGAACCCGTGGTTGTAGTACAGCTTCAGCGGCTGCCAGGGGGCGCCCGCCTCCGGGTACGCCTCCGGGTCACCGGCGGCGTCGAACGCCACCATGCTGATCTTGTGGGTCATGATGTGGTCGGGGTGCGGGTAGCCGCCGTTCTCGTCGTACGTGGTGATCACGTGCGGGCGGAACTCGCGGATCAGCTTCACCAGCGCGCCCGCGGCCTCGTCCACGTCCTGGAGGGCGAAGCAGCCCTCCGGCAGCGGCGGCAGCGGGTCGCCCTCGGGGAGGCCCGAGTCGACGTAGCCGAGCCATGCCTGCTCGACGCCGAGGATCTCGCGGGCCGCGTCCATCTCCTTGCGGCGCACCTCGTGGATGTTGGCCTCCACCCAGGCGTCACCCTGGAGCTTCGGGTTGAGGATGGAACCGCGTTCCCCCCCGGTGCAGGTGGCGACCAGGACGTCCACCCCCTGGGACACGTACATGGCCATGGTGGCCGCGCCCTTGCTGGACTCGTCGTCCGGGTGCGCGTGTACCGCCATCAGTCGCAACTGCTCAGTCAACGCCTGGTTCCTTCCAGGTATGTCCGGTTCGTGGGGCGGCTCCCCCGCCGCCGTTGGCGCGGACGTGCCCCTCCTATAGTGACGGACTGGAGGGCCCGTCGATTCCCGCTGCCGACCTAGGGCCTCTCAGCGAAAGGACCGAGCCAGCCATGGCCTCCAGCACCAGGACCACCCCGGGCGTGCCCGAGGGCCGCTACAGCCGCCGCACCGACCAGGAGGCGGACCGAAGGCTGCGGATCGCGGCGGTGGTCTGCGGCGTGCTGTTCCTCGGCCTGTTCGGCTGGCTGGGCGGCGCGTACCTGCTGCGCGAGACCACCATGAACGCGACCGTGCCGACCTTCGAGGCGGTCTCGGACGGCGAGCTGCAGCTCCAGCTGTCGGTGAGCAAGAGCGACGGGACCGCCGGGGCGTGCACGGTCCGTTCGCAGGGCGCGGACGGCTCGGTGGTCGGACTGTCCGACTTCCCGGTGCCGGCGGCGGGCAGCCGCTACAGCGCGGTGGTCACCCTGCGCACCTCCGCCCGCGGGACCACCGCCGAGGTGCTGGGCTGCACGCCCGCGAAGTGAGCGCGGCCCGGCGGCGCGCCGACGGCGGCTCACCCGATCGGGCGCATATTCGACACGTGGAGCGGGAACCGGTACCGAAGGGCCGGGTCCATCCCGGCGCAACCGCGCGTTAACGCTCCGTCGATCACTCTCCCACCCGAACGCGGAAATTGTTAGGCTCGTGGTTTCGCCCCTTCCCGGCCGTCGGCTCGGATGCGGGCGTTGCTTTGTAGTAAGCCCGATATCACCGCCATGACCGACTGCTGACGTAAAACCCTCAGCACCGCCCCAGCACCGACGAGGAGCACCTGTGACCCAGACCAGCGATGACGTGACCTGGCTCACTCAGGCCCACTACGACCAGCTCAGGACCGAGCTGGAGTACCTGACGGGCCCGTGGCGCGTCGAGATCGCCCAGAAGATCGAGGCGGCTCGCGAGGAGGGTGACCTCAAGGAGAACGCCGGCTACCACGCCGCCAAGGAGGAGCAGGGCAAGACCGAGGCCCGGATCCGCCAGCTGACCCAGCTCCTGGAGCGTGCGAAGGTCGGCGAGGCCCCGGCCGACTCCGGTGTGGTCGCCCCCGGCATGCTGGTGACGGTCGCCTTCGACGGCGACCCGGACGACACGATGGAGTTCCTGCTGGCCTCCCGCGAGGTCACCGACGACTCGCTCGACGTGTACTCCCCGCAGTCGCCGCTCGGCCGCGGCATCAACGGCAAGGCCGTCGGCGCCGAGGCCAGCTACGAGCTGCCCAACGGCAAGCGGGCCACCGTGAAGATCCTCCAGGCCAAGCCCTACAACGGCTGACCGGAGCACCCCACCCGGGCAGCAACGCCCGGACAGCACCGCCCGAACAGCAACGCCGGAGCGGCCGTGACGCGTGCGAACGTCACGGCCGCTCCGGCGTTCCCGGCGAAGGATCACCCCACGGCCGGGCGGCCCCTGCCTATCCGACCGCGGAGCGGCCCCTGCCTATCCGACCGCGGAGCGGTACTTGCGCACCGACAGCCACGAGAAGAACGCCATGATCACGATCGACCACACCACCGAGACCACCACCGCGTGCTCCATCGGCCAGGAGTCCGGGGTCGGGCCGACCTGGTTGCCGAACAGCTCGCGGCAGGCCTGGACGGTGGCGCTGAACGGGTTCCAGTAGGCGATCGGCTGCAGCCAGCTCGGCATCGAGGAGACCGGCACGAACGCGTTGGAGATGAACGTCAGCGGGAACAGCCAGATCAGGCCGGCCGAGGTGGCGGCCTCCGGGCTGCGCACCGACAGGCCGATCAGCGCGCCGATCCACGAGAACGCGTAGCCCAGCAGGAGCAGCAGCCCGAACGCGGCGAGCGCCTTCGGGAAGCCCTCGTGGATCCGCCAGCCGACCAGCAGCGCCACCATGGCGAGCACCAGCAGGGTGAAGGCGGTCTGCACCAGGTCCGCGAGGGTGCGTCCGACCAGTACCGCGGAGCGGGTCATCGGCAGCGAGCGGAACCGGTCGACCAGGCCCTTGGTCATGTCCTCCGCGATGCCGGCCGAGGCGCCGGCCACCGCGAAGGTGACGGTCTGCGCGAAGATGCCGGCCATCAGGAACTGGGTGTACGTCGAGGAGCTGGACTGGGCGCCGGGGATCCGGATCGCCCCGCCCATCACGTACGAGAACAGCAGCACGAACATCACGGGCTGCATCAGGCCGAAGACCACGATCTCCGGGATCCGGGTCATCCGGCGCAGGTTGCGCTTGGCGACCACCCAGGAGTCGTGGGCCATCGCGGCCGGGCCGCTGCGCTGGCGGGGGACGGCGCCGCCGATGGCGTGCGAGGTGGCGGTGGTCATCTCAGGCGTCCTTTCCGTGGCCCTTGCGGCCCTTGGCGGGCGACTGCTGCTCCTCGTCGGTGTCCGCGGCCTCGGTGGCGTGCCCGGTCAGCGAGAGGAAGACGTCGTCCAGGGTGGGGCGGCGCAGGCCGATGTCGTCGATCTCGATGGACCGGGAGTCCAGCTCGCGGATGACGTCGGCGAGCACCTTGGCGCCGCCGCTGACCGGGACGGTGATCTTCCGGGTGTTCTTCTCCACCGCCGGGTCGCCCTTGGCGTACGGGGCGAGGGCGGCCAGTGCCTCGGTGACGTCGCCGCGCTCGTGGACGACCACCTCGACCCGCTCGCCGCCGATCTGCGCCTTGAGCTCGTCGGCGGTGCCGCGGGCGATCACCTTGCCGTGGTCGACCACCGCGATGTCGTGGGCGAGGCGGTCGGCCTCCTCCAGGTACTGGGTGGTGAGCAGCAGCGTGGTGCCCTGCTCGACCAGGGTCTCGATGACCTCCCACAGCGCCAGCCGGTTGCGCGGGTCGAGGCCGGTGGTGGGCTCGTCCAGGAACATCACGGGCGGCCGGACGACCAGGGCGGCCGCCAGGTCGAGCCGGCGCCGCATACCGCCGGAGTAGGTCTTGGCGGTGCGGTCCATGGCCTCGGTGAGGTTGAACCACTCGAGCAGTTCCAGGGCGCGCGCCTTGGCGTCGCGCGGCGTCATCTGGTAGAGCTCGCCGACCATCTGGAGGTTCTCACGGCCGGTCAGGTACTCGTCGACCGCGGCGTACTGGCCGGACAGGCCGATCAGGCTGCGGACCTTGTTGGGGTGCTTGAGCACGTCCACCCCGGCGACCGTGGCGCGGCCCGAGTCGGGGCGCAGCAGGGTGGTCAGCACCCGGACGGTGGTGGTCTTGCCGGCGCCGTTCGGGCCGAGCAGTCCGAGGACGGTGCCTTCGGGCACGTCGAGGCTGACGCCGTCGAGCGCGCGGACGTCACCGAAGGTCTTCACCAGGTTCTCGGCTTGGATGGCTGGCGCCATGAGCCGCCTCATCTCCCGTTGTGGAATGACTGATTTGACTTGTTTGTCCACTGGCTGTGGATAGCCGTACCCGAGCGGGCCGCCGACCAAGCTCGCGATACATCGCGAGCTTGGCAGTTCGCGATATATCGCGTCAAGGTGTTTTCACCGGGCGCGGGCAGCAGGCTTGCGGCCCCACCCTCGCAGCCGCCACTGACAACGCCCGTCGGTGGCAACGCCCGCCAGCGGCAACGCCGGCTCGCCTGCCTCCTACTGCGAGACCACGTACCCGGCGTCCCGCAGGTCGCCGACGACGGCCGTGCAGTGCTCCGGCCCCTTGGTCTCCAGGTGCAGGTCCACCTCGACCTCCGCGAGGCCGAGGCGCGGGTCGATCCGCACGTGCGCCACGTCCAGCACGTTGGCGTCCGCCCGGGTCAGCACGCCCAGCAGGTCCGCGAGCGAGCCGGGGCGGTCGGTCAGCCGGACCCGCAGCGAGAGGTAGCGGCCGGCCGCCACCAGGCCGTGCCGCAGCACCCGCTGCATCAGCTGCGGGTCGATGTTGCCGCCGGACAGCACCGCGACCACCGGGCCCTCGAACGCGTCCGGCTGCTCCAGCAGCGCCGCGACCGGGCTGACCCCGGCCGGTTCGACGACCAGCTTGAGCCGCTCCAGGCCGAGCAGCAGGGCCCGCGACAGCGACTCCTCGGAGACCGTGCGCACGCCGTCGGCCAGCGTGTTGACCACCTCGAACGGGATGTCGCCGGGGCGGCCCACCTGGATGCCGTCGGCCATGGTGGCGAACCGTTCCAGCGTGATCGGACGCCCCGCCGCCAGCGAGGGCGGGTACGCGGCGGCCGCGGCGGCCTGCACCCCGATCACCCGGACGTCCGGCCGCAGCGGCTTCACCGCCAGCGCGATCCCGGCCAGCAGCCCGCCGCCGCCCACCCCGACCAGGATGGTGCGCACCTCGGGGCACTGTTCCAGGATCTCCAGGCCCACGGTCGCCTGGCCGGTCACCACGTCCCAGTGGTCGAAGGGGTGGATGAAGACCGCGCCGGTCGAATCCGCGTACCGCTGCGCGGCCTGCAGCGCCTCGTCGACGGTGGCGCCGTGCAGCCGGACCTCCGCGCCGTAGCCCCGGGTCGCGGCGACCTTGGGCAGCGGGGCGGCGAGCGGCATGAAGACGGTGGCGCGCACCCCCAGCAGCGCGGCGGCCAGCGCGACGCCCTGGGCGTGGTTGCCGGCGCTGGCCGCGACCACCCCGTCGGCCTGCTGCACCGGGGAGAGCCCGGCGATCCGCACGTACGCGCCGCGCAGCTTGAAGGAGCCGGTGCGCTGGAGGTTCTCGCACTTCAGGTGGACCGGCGCGCCGACCAGCGCGGCGAGGTGCCGGCTGGTCTCCATCGGGGTGACCCGGGCGATCCCGGCCAGCATCTTCTGGGCGCCGCGGACATCGTCGATGGTGATCGGCCAACTGTGCATGCGGTCAGGGTACGGGCGGCGCCCGCCGGAAGCCGGGACGTCGGCGCTGTTCCCGGGCCCGCCCGGCGCGCGTACGCTGCTGCTCCACGAGCCACCCTCACCGCACCCCGATCGTGAGCCGCGATGACCACCACCTCGCCCCAGGCCATCGGAACCGACGACCCGCTGCACTCCCAACTCCAGTACCAGATCGCGGTGTTCGCCCGCCGGATGGAGCAGGCCCGGCTCGGCGCGGTCGGCGCCCTGGACCGGGCCGGCTACCTGCTGCTGGACCACCTGCAGCGGCACGGCCCGGCCAACGTCAAGTCACTGGCCGAGGCGCTGGGCATCGACTCCTCGACCGTGACCCGGCAGGCCGCGCCGCTGGTCCGGGCGGCGCTGGTGGGCCGGGTGCCGTACCCGGCCGACCGGCGCGCGGTGCACCTCGCGCTGACCCCGCTCGGCGGGCGCCGGCTGGCCGAGGTGCGGGCCGACCGCGAGGAGTTGATGCGCGCGCTGACGGCCGGCTGGCCCGCCGAGGAGCAGCGGACCTTCTGCACCCTGCTGGCCCGGTTCAACGACTCGCTGGAGTCGTACTGGGCCGGGCGGCCGGAGTGACCGGCCGTCGGCGCGGCGGGGATCAGCCGAGCGCCTGCTGAAGGTCGGCCAGCAGGTCGTCGACGGACTCGATGCCGACCGAGACGCGCACCAGGTCGGCCGGCACCTCCAGGGCCGAACCGGCCACCGAGGCGTGGGTCATCCGGCCCGGGTGCTCGATCAGCGACTCGACGCCGCCGAGCGACTCGCCCAGGGTGAACAGCCGGGCGCGGTTGCAGACCTCGACCGCCGCCTGCTCGCCGCCGGCCACCCGGAACGACACCATGCCGCCGAAGGCCTTCATCTGCTTGGCCGCGATGTCGTGGCCGGGGTGCTCGGGCAGACCCGGGTAGAGCACCTGGGTCACCTTGGCGTGGCCGCTCAGCAGCTCGACGATCTTCTCGGCGTTGGAGCTGTGCCGGTCCATCCGCACGCCCAGGGTCTTGATGCCGCGCATCACCAGCCAGGCGTCGAACGGGCCAGAGACCGCGCCCATCGCGTTCTGGTGGTACGCCAGCTCCTCGCCCAGACCCGCCTCGGCCGCCACCAGCGCGCCGCCGACCACGTCCGAGTGGCCGCCCATGTACTTGGTGGTGGAGTGCACCACGACGTCGGCGCCGAGCGCGATCGGCTGCTGCAGGTACGGGCTGGCGAAGGTGTTGTCGACCACCAGGATGGCGCCCGCGCCGTGCGCGATCTCGGCGAGGCCCGTCAGGTCGGCGATGCCCAGCAGCGGGTTGGAGGGGGTCTCCACCCACACCGCGCGGGTGGCCGGGCGCAGCTGGGCCCGGACGTCGGCCAGGTCCTGCATGTTGGCGACGGAGAACTCCACGCCCCAGCGGGTCAGCACCTTGGCGAACAGCCGGAAGGTGCCGCCGTAGGCGTCGTTCGGGATGACGATGTGGTCGCCCGGCTTGAGGACGGTGCGCAGCAGGGTGTCCTCGGCGGCCAGGCCCGAGGCGAAGGCGAGGCCGCGGCTGCCGCCCTCCAGGGCGGCGAGGCACTCCTCGAGCGCGGTCCTGGTCGGGTTGGCGCTGCGGCTGTACTCGTACCCGCCGCGCAGGCCGCCCACCCCGTCCTGCTTGTAGGTGGAGACCTGGTAGATCGGCGTGACGACGGCCCCGGTCTGGGGGTCTGCTTCCTGACCCGCATGGATGGCGAGAGTCTCGAAGCCCTGGGGAAGCTGGTGCTCGGTCATACGACGAGCCTAGTGCGCGAACGCCGGACCGGTCGGCCGACCCGGAACCCGGCGGAAACCCGCTGCCGCGCGGCCCGGCCGTACCGCTACGCTCTCCCCCCTCTGCACACATGATCAGAAGAGCTGGTCATCGTCTTCCCGGGGGTGGACGCGCGTGGCCGCGATCCGGCAACCCGCCGCTCTGCGCACCTCGACCAGGGCCGCCCAGGCCGTGGCGCTGCTGATCGGCTTCTACCTGTTCGCCGCCGCGATCGTGGCCGGGCTGCTCGCCCTCGACATCGCGCTCTACCTCGAATCGGACCACCTGCGGCCGGGGCTGCTGAAGATCTGGGCGCTCACCGCACTGGTGATCTACCCGGTGCTGCGGGTGGTCTTCCTGACCCGCCGGCCCGAGGCCGCCGAGGGCCCCGGGCTGCCGGTCACCCGCGAGGAGCAGCCCGAGCTGTGGGCCCGGGTCGACCGGCTGGCCGAGCTGACCGGCGTCCGCGGCCCGGCCCGGATCCGGCTCACCCCGGACGTCAACGCCGGGGTCCGGGAGGACACCCGGCTGCTCGGCCTGATCCCCGGCCCGCGGCACCTGGAGATCGGCGTCCCGCTGCTGATCGGCCTCTCCCGGGCGGAGCTGGACGCCGTGCTGGCGCACGAGTTCGGCCACTTCGGCAACCAGGACGTCCGGCTGGCCGGCGTCACCGTGGCCGGCCGCACCGCGATCCTGCACACCATCGGCACCCTGCACGAGCGCGCCGACCGCCACCAGGCCGAGGAGGCCGCCGAGATCCGGGCCAGGGCCGAGGACCGACTGGCGCGCGGCAGGACGCCGCGCGACGAGAGCGAGGGCAGCGGCGGCGTCCAGCGGGCGCTGGCCCGGATCTTCACCTGGTACGCCAAGCTGTTCTTCCGGGTCTCCGAGTCGGTCAGCCGCCGCCAGGAGTACGCCGCCGACCTGGCCGCCGCCCGGATCGCCGGCCGGCGGGCCACCGCGTCCGCGCTGCGCAAGATCCGCACCCTGGGCGCCGCGCAGGACTTCTACCTCCGCTCGTACGCCACCATCGGCTGGGACGCCGGCCTGCTGCCCGTGCCCGGACAGGTCTACGGCGGCCTGGCCGAGCTGCTGGCCGACCCCGGACGCCGCGCCGAGCTCGCCGCGCTCGGGCTGGACCTGCCCGAGGAACAGGCCGACCCGTACGACTCGCACCCGCCGATCGCCCAGCGGGTCGCCGCGATCGAGGCGCTGCCGGCCGACGGCCTCGAGTCCGCCGAGGACGGTGCCGGCGCGCTGGCGCTGCTGCGCGACCCCGAGCGGACCCTGGCCGCCCTGGAGGCCGCAACGCTGGCCCCGGCGGCCGCCGCCAAACGCCGGGTCGACTGGCCCGAGCTGGTGGACCGCGGCCACCTGGCACACGCCCGCGAGGCCGGCCAGCCGATCCTGCGGGCCCTGACCGGCTCCGGTCTGCACGGCACCGTCGACGCCCTGCTGGACGCCGTCGACGCGGGCCGCGGCCCGGAGATCGCCGGCCGGCTGCCCGGCAGCGAGCGCGCCACCCCCGACGCCCTGCGCCCGGCGCTGCGCTCCGGCGTCGCCCGCCTGGCCGTGCTGGCGCTGGCCGAGGCCGGCCTGGCCCACTGGGAGCTGTCCTGGTCCGAGACGGCCGTGCTGGCCCTGCCGGACGGCATGGCCGAGGGTTTCGACGCGGCGCTGGACGCCGTGGTGGCCGACCGCCCGGACACCGCGCCGCTGCGCGCCCTGCTCACCGCGGCCGGCCTGCCGCCGGCCACCGCCTGACCGGGCGCGCCGCCCGGAATCCCGGGCGGCCGCCCAGCGTTGCACAGCACGCCACCCTCGTCCAGCCCGCAGGAGCAGGCCGTGCTGTTCAACCGCCACAAGTCCGAGCTCGTCACCGCCGACCAGGCCCTGCCCGGCCGCCCGGCGCCGGCCTTCACCCTCACCGAACCGCACACCGTCCTCGGCCACCCGCTGACCGGTCCGTACCCGGCCGGGCTGGAGGTCGCCGACTTCGGGCTCGGCTGTTTCTGGGGGGCGGAGCGGGTGTTCTGGCAGCTGCCCGGCGTGTGGACCACCCTGGTCGGCTACCAGGGCGGCCACAGCCCCAACCCGACCTACGAAGAGGTGTGCAGCGGTCGCACCGGGCACACCGAGGCGGTCCGGGTGGTCTACGACCCGGCCCTGATCTCGTACGGGACGCTGCTGAAGACCTTCTGGGAGGCGCACGACCCGACCCAGGGCTTCCGCCAGGGCAACGACGTCGGCACCCAGTACCGCTCCGCCGTCTACACCCACTCGGCCGCGCAGCAGGCCGCCGCGGAGGCCTCCCGCGACGCCTTCCAGCCGGAGCTCACCCGGCTGCGGCTCGGCCCGATCACCACCGAGATCGCCCCGGCCGGCCCGTTCTACCCGGCCGAGGCCTACCACCAGCAGTACCTCTCGGACGCCAAGAACCCGGACGGCTACTGCGGCCTCGGCGGCACCGGCGCCAGCTGCCCGGTCGGCGTGGCCAAGGCCGCGGACTGACCGGCCCCCCGGGACCTGCCGGGGACCGGCGGACGGGCGGGTGCGGGGTGCTCCGGCAGCCCGCACCCGCCCGCCGTGCGGCTCACGCCCCGGGGACGCCGTAGTGCCGGGCCTCGATCGCCTTGCCGCTGTCGGCGAACGCCTTCGCCAGCTTGTGCTTGCCGACCGTCCCGACGATGGCGCCGAGCACGTGCCCCTTGAAGTTCTTGCCCTCGCGGACCACGACGGCATCGACGTCGGTGGTGCCGTCGGGCTTGCGGGTGAAGTTGTAGGTGTGGCCCGACCGGCCGCCCCACACGTTGGAGTCGGTGGTCGTCATGACCACGTGCTCGGGGTCGGACCAGTCGTAGTGCAGCCGCTCCCAGACGCCGCCCGCGCCCTCGGTGACGTCGGCCTCGTGGGCCCCCCGCTCGTGGACCTCCAGGTACTTGTCGGAGCTGTTGCCGAAGAGCTCCGCGCGGCCCGGCCCGAAGTCGGTCAGCCCGGCGATGAACTGCTCGGGCGTGGCGGTGGTCGTCTGGTGGAAATGGATCGTGGACATCTGCGCTCCTCGGTGCTCCCGCGGGCAGGCGCCCGCCGGACCGGCCCGGGGTCCGGCCGGGGCGGGACTCCCTGCCAGCCTCTCTCCGCGCACCACCGGCTGCAACAGACTCCCGGTGCGCGCCGCGGGCGGGCGGCGCGCACCGGGAGGTGCGCCGGAGGTGCGCGATGGGTGGGGCTCAGCCGGAGCCGGAGCCGGTGACGCCCGGCGCCACGAAGCGGCGGTGCAGCGGGGAGAACTCGACCACCGGGTCACCGGCGACGCCCAGTTCGCCCTTGACCACCGGTCCGATCCGGGTCCCGATGAACTCCTCGCACTTGGCCTGCGACTCCCAGACGTCCACGACGTGGAAGCCGTCCGCCCCGAACCAGGCCGTGTGCAGCTGGGCGCCGTCCGGCGGCTCCTGCTCCCACCGGATCCGGCGGAGCGTCTCGTCGTACAGCTCGGGGGTGATCTCGGGCCAGTGCATGCTCATCACGACGGCCATGGCGGGTCCTCTCCGGTGTCCGGTGTCCAGGAGCGGGCCGCACCACCCCGGCCGCGGCCGGCCGCGGCTCCGCACGACGACGCCAGGGCAGGCCCGGGCGAGCCGCAGCCGACGGGCAGCGCGGGGCGGCCGTCCGGGCTCAGGCCCGCTGTGCGGCGAGCGCCCGCAGGGCGGTGCGCTGGCTGTACGCGAGCAGGGTGACCGTCGTGGCGGCCAGCACCACCGCGAACGCCAGGTGGGCCGCCATCCCGGTGAGGGCCACCCCGGCCGCGGCGAGGACGACGTGGCTGCCGATCCGCAGCGCCAGCAGGCCGAGGGCGATCCTGCGGGTGCCGCGGCCCCGCCAGAGCGCCCTGGCCAGCTTCAGGCGCTTGCGCATCATCGTCAGCGAGACCGCGATGTTCACCACGAGCAGCGCCACCAGCGCCGGCCACACCGACGGGACGGCCTTGATCAGGTCGAACGCGGCCGAGAGCACGCCCTCGAAGGCGAAGAACCAGACCGGCAGCGCCACCGCCGCGGGGTCCTCGGCGGGGGCCGCCACGGCGGGCCGGTCCTCGGTGCGGGTGGTCGCTTCCTCGACGACGGCGTTCATGGTCTCCCCCGGTGCGATGAGGTCGGCGGGTGTGCCGACGGACCTCATCCTGTCGGCCACCGCCGGGGCCCCGGCAGGGCCGCACCGCACCGGTCCGCCATGACGGATGTCATACCGCCGGGCCGCGCCGCACCTCGTGCAGGAAGCAGCCGAAGGCGAGCGCCCGCACGTGCACCACGGCCACGCCCGGGTCGGCCAGTTCCTCGGCCACCACCTGCCGCACCTCGGCGGGTCCGGCCGCCCGGCCGCGCAGGATCCGGCCGTCGGCGTCGTAGCAGCGCACCACCCGCTCGCCCTGGTGCAGGTCGCGCGGCCAGCCGCCGGCCGGGCCCGGGCACTCGCCGGCGTGGACGAACACCGGCCCGGTCTCGTCGTACGGCCCCGGGTCGGCGCCCGCCTCGGCGGCCCACCGGCGCAGCGGCGCGTACGAGAGCAGCAGGACGTCCTCGCCGGGCCTGGCCCGGGTGAGGCAGCAGCGCAGCGGCGAGCCGCCCGAGGTGTCGGTGGAGCGGACGGGCGGGCGGCCCGCGTCGTCGACGGTGCGCAGGGTGCGGAGCACCTCGGGGGCGACCGGGCGCACGTCCAGGGTGGTCTCTGGGGTGGTCATGTCCCCAGCCTGCCCGGGCGGCGGCCGTGGGTCCGGCGGGAATCGGACGTCGCGTCACCGCGGCCGTGACGGCGCCGGCCCCGGGTGCCCGCCGTACGGTCGGCGGGCACCCGGGGCCGGCGGGGTCGGCGGGGCGGGCGTCAGCTCTTCTGCGGCAGCAGGCGCTTGATGTCCTGGTAGCCGAGTCCCGCCTCGTTCATCGCCTTCACGGTGCGCTCGTCGAGGCCGAGGCCGACCAGCTCCTTGATCTGGGCGTCGGTGAGCGGTGCGGCCGGGCCGCCGTCCCCGTAGTCCTCGAAGTCGGCGTCGCCGTCGCCGGTGCCGGTGCCCGGGTGGGCCGGCGCCTGGCTCTGGGCGAACTTCGCGAACGCCTCGATGTCCTGCTCGGTGATGGCCTCGGCGCCGGCCGGGGCCTGCGGGGCGGCCGCCTCGCCGGTGAACGAGAGCTTCAGCGGGACGTGCAGCCCGAGCCCGGCCTGGCCCTCGAACTGCGCCAGGTCGACCGCGATCGAGGAGAGGGCGCCGCCCTTGAGGTAGAGGTCGGCCCGCAGGGTGCGGTTGGGCAGCTCGGACGAGTCGTCACCGAGGCCGGGGAACCGCTCGAGGCCGGGGAAGCCGGGGAACTTCTCGGCGGCCGGGCGGACGGCGCCCAGCACGGCCTCCATCAGCGGGCGGCTGGGCGCGTTGAGCCGGATGTGCCGGGTGCCGTCCTGGGTGCCCAGGTCGTCGAAGGTGACGTTCTTGGCGAAGGCGTCCTTGAGCGAGTCGAACATTTTCTCGGCGGTCTTCGGGTCCACCGAAGGGGCACCCTTCGGGCCGCCCGGACGGGTGGTCCCGACGCCGGCACCGGCACCGGCACCGGCACCGGCACCCGCGAGCTTCTCGAGCAGCGCCGGGTCGAGCGAGACCCACTGGCCGGACAGGCCGTCCTTGATGGTCTTCAGCTCGCGCGGCAGCTCGGCGGCCATCCCGCGGACGTCGGCGGCCTGCTCGCCGGCCAGCTGGGCGACGGCGTCGAGGTCGGCCTTGGCGTAGACCTTGGCGTCGACCTGACGCAGGTCCAGGTAGGTCTTGCCGCTCTTCGCGGCGAGCTGGTACTCGAAGTCGAGGTCCCGGCCCGCACCGGCCGCGGCCGCTCCGGCCGCCGGGTTCTTGAGCCCGTCCAGCTCGGCCAGCGGCTTGTCGGCGCCGAGCGCGATGCTGAGCTTGAGGTCGGCGATCTGCTGGGCGTCGGAGCGCTTCAGCGGCTCGCCGGCGGAGTCGAGTTCGGACAGCGAGACCAGCTGGTCGGCGGTGGCGTCGAGGGTGAGTTCGGCCCGCAGGCTCTTGGCCTGGCCGAGCTTGCCGAAGGCGGTGGAGACCTCCTGGGCCGCGCTGAGCTGTTCCACGGTGCCGCAGGCCGCGAGTCCGGCGGCGAGGACCACGGTGCAGGCGGTCGAGGCTATCGCCCCGCGGACGGTGCGGCGGGTGGCGGTGCTGATGGCTGTCTCCTGGGGAACGGCGGCCCGGGCGTGCGCGCTGGGCGGCAGGCGTACCGATGCGGGGTCAGCGGTCAGCAAAGCACGCGCCGGGCACCGCGGGTACCGATTTTCTACACCTCTGGCTGAGGACGGGCCCCAAGGTATACCCAGCCGCGGACGGTCCCCGGAACGGGGTCGGCCCCGGATCCGGCCGCGGGTGCGGCGGTCGCCGCGCCGCCCTTGGCGCAGCCCACCGCGAGGTCGTAGTAGTGCTCCGACTCCCGGCCCAGATAGGCGATCCGGGCGCCGCGGCCGAGGCCGG
>NZ_JBEZIR010000099.1:0-32522 GCF_040651175.1 Kitasatospora sp. NPDC048540 | reverse complement strand
CGAGCCGGCCGGGTCGGGCACCGGGAACGGCTTCGGGCCGGGACCCGGGAGCGGTTCGGGCGAAGGGGTGGGCTCGGGTGAGGGCCGCGCCCGTCCGGCGGCCGGCCCCGACCGGGGCGCCGAACGGGGGGCGGCGCCTCGGGTACGGACCGGCCGGACCGGCCATGGGCCCCGGCGGCAGCCGCCGCCGGGGCCCGCAGAATCAGCCGTTGCAGCTCTGCGAGTCGCAGGAGCTGCAGCTGATGGCCTCGTAGTCCTGGCCGCCGTGCTCGGTGGTGTCCATCTTCTGGAGCTTGAGGACCTTCGACATGAAGACCCCTCCCTTCGGTTCGGTCCGACCGTCCCGGCCGGCCGGCCGGGACGTGGGAGCAGCGTTCCACCGGGCACTGGGAACGGAATGGGAACCCACTGGGGACCGCCGCCACCCGCCGGCCGCGCGCCGCTCACAGCGGCGCACCGGCCGGTGTGCGGCGGGCTTAACGGGCCGCCCGGTCCCGCGTGACCTGGGGGTAATGCGGCCTTCCTACGGTGCTGACGGTGGGAGCGGCTCCCACCATCGGCCCGGCGGGAGGGAGACCAGGTGACGGCGTCAGGCGCGAGGACGGACAGCGTGCGGACGGTCTGCTCGTACTGCGGCGTCGGCTGCGGGATCGTGCTCGACATCGCCCGCGACCCGGCCACCGGACGGCGCACCGCGGCCCGCGCCACCGGCGACCGCGACCACCCGGCGAACGCCGGCCGGCTCTGCACCAAGGGCGCGACCAGCGCCGACCTGATGGCCGCGCCCGGCCGGCTGGAACGGGCGCTGGTGCGCACCGAGCGCGGCACCGCGCCCGCCGCCACCGACGTGGACGCGGCCGTCACCGCGGTCGGCGGACGGCTGCGCGCGATCCTCGACGAGCACGGGCCGGACGCGCTGGCGTTCTACGTCTCGGGCCAGCTGAGCCTGGAGGCGCAGTACCTGGTCAACAAGCTGGCCAAGGGCTTCGTGCGGACCAACCAGATCGAGTCCAACTCCCGGCTGTGCATGGCCAGCGCGGGCTCCGGCTACAAGCTGTCGCTGGGCGCCGACGGCCCGCCCGGCTCGTACCGGGACTTCGACCACGCCGACGTCTTCCTGGTGATCGGCTCCAACATGGCGGACTGCCACCCGATCCTGTTCCTGCGGATGATGGACCGGGTGAAGGCCGGTGCCAAGTTGATCGTGGTCGACCCGCGGCGCAGCGCCACCGCGGACAAGGCCGACCTGTACCTGCCGGTCAGGCCCGGCACCGACCTGGCCCTGCTGAACGGCCTGCTGCACCTGCTGGTCGAGGCCGGCCAGGTGGACGAGGAGTTCATCGCCGAGCACACCGAGGGCTGGGAGGAGCTGACCGCCTTCCTCGCCGACTACCCGCCCGACCGGGTCGCCGAACTCACCGGCCTCCCCGAGGACGGCATCCGGCAGGCCGCCCGGTGGATCGGCGCGGCGGGGGAGTGGATGAGCTGCTGGACGATGGGCCTCAACCAGTCCACCCACGGCACCTGGAACACCAACGCGCTGGTCAACCTGCACCTGGCCACCGGGGCGATCTGCCGCCCCGGCAGCGGCCCGTTCTCGCTCACCGGCCAGCCCAACGCGATGGGCGGCCGCGAGATGGGCTACATGGGCCCCGGCCTGCCCGGCCAGCGCTCCGTCCTGGTCGAGGCCGAACGCGCCTTCACCGAGGACCTGTGGGGGCTGCCGCCGGGGACCCTGCGCACCGAGGTCGGCCGCGGCACGGTCGAGATGTTCGAGCGGATGGCGGCCGGCGAGATCAAGGCCTGCTGGATCATCTGCACCAACCCGGTCGCCTCGGTCGGCAACCGGCGGACCGTCATCGCCGGCCTGGAGGCGGCCGATCTGGTGGTCACCCAGGACGTGTTCGCCGACACCGAGACCAACGCGTACGCCGACGTGGTGCTGCCCGCCACGCTCTGGGCGGAGTCCGACGGCGTCATGGTCAACTCCGAGCGCAACCTCACCCTGGTCCAGGGCGTCCTGGACCCGCCCGGCCAGGCCCTGCCGGACTGGCGGCTGATCGCCGGGGTGGCCCGCGCGATGGGCTTCACGGACGGCTTCGGCCACACCAGCGCCGAAGAGGTCTTCGAGGAGCTCAAGCAGGCCTGGAACCCCGCCACCGGCTGGGACCTGCGCGGTGTCGACTACGAGCGGCTGCGCGCCACCCCGGTGCAGTGGCCGGCCCCGGACGCCGACGGACCCGACCGCAACCCGGTCCGGTACCTGAACGACGGCGTCAGCCAGACCCTGCTGGTCCGCCCCGACGGCAGCCGGCCCGCGCTGGCCTTCCCGACCTCCTCCGGCCGGGCCCGGTTCTTCGCCCGGCCCCACCTGCCGCCGGCCGAACTCCCGGACGACGACTACCCGTTCGTGCTCAACACCGGGCGGCTGCAGCACCAGTGGCACACCCTCACCAAGACCGGGAAGGTCGCCAAGCTCGGCCGGCTGAACCCCGGGCCGTTCGTCGAGATCCACCCGGACGACGCGGCCGCGCTGGGCGTCACCGCCGGCGACCACCTGGAGGTCGCCTCCCGGCGCGGCCGCGCCGTACTGCCCGCCGTCGTCACCGACCGGGTACGGCCCGGGGACTGCTTCGCGCCGTTCCACTGGAACGACCTGTTCGGCGAGTACCTCAGCATCAACGCCGTCACCAACGACGCGGTCGACCCGGTCTCCTTCCAGCCGGAACTCAAGGCCTGCGCCGTCGCGCTGCGGGTGGTCCCCGCCCCCGAACCGAAGGAGACCGCCCCGGTGCCCGCCTCCGCGCCGCACCCGCTCCCGGCCCGGGCCGCGGTGCCGTTCACGCCGGACGCCGCCGGTGCCCCGGCCCCACTGGCCACCCTGGCCGCCGTCCTCGGCCTCCCGGCGGCCGCCCGGCCGGTGCTCGCCGCCCCGGAGCAGCGCTACCTGGCCGGCTTCCTCACCGGACTGCAGGCCGCGCCGGACCTGCCGGGCGTCCCCGTCCTCCCCGCCGACGCGCCGTTCGACCCGGAACGCACCCTGTGGGTGAACGGGCTGCTGGCCGGCCTGTTCTCCCGTACGGCGGCGCCCGCCCCGGCCGGGCACGCCGGCACCGCGCCCGACGCCCCGCCCCGGGACGCCCCGGAGGTGCTGGTGCTCTGGGCCTCGCAGACCGGCAACGCCGAGGAGTTCGCGGCCACCGTGGCCGGGCGGCTCGCCGAGCGGGGCCACCGGGCGCGGCTGGCCGCCATGGACGACACCACCCCGGACGCACTGCCGCCCGGCGGGCCGGTGCTCTTCCTCAGCAGCACCTTCGGCGACGGGGAGGCGCCGGACAACGGCGCCGGGTTCTGGTCGGCGCTGACCGCCGCCGGGCGGGGGCCGCTGCCCGGCCTGCGCTACGCCGTGATCGCCTTCGGCGACTCCACCTACCAGGACTTCTGCGGCCACGGCCGGCGCCTCGACGAACGCCTCGAAGCCCTCGGCGCCACCCGCCTGGTGCCCCGCGCCGACTGCGAACCCGACTACGAGCAGACCGCCGACCGGTGGCTCGACCAGGTCTGCTCCGCCCTCGCCGCGGGCACCGCGCCCGCCCCCGCGCGGACCACCGCGGCCGCCGCACCCGGCGCCACCGCGGCGCCCGCGGGCGGGGCGCCGGTCCACACCAAGGCGTCCCCGTTCCCGACCCTGCTGATCGGCAACCGGCTGCTCAGCCTCCCCGGCTCGCAGAAGGAGGTACGGCAGTTCGCCTTCGACACCCGCGGCGGCGAACTCGCCTACCAGGCCGGGGACGCCCTCGGGGTGCGGCCCGCCAACGGCGCCGCCCTGGTCGCCGAATGGCTCGCCGTCACCGGCCTGGACGCCGACGACCCGGTGGACGTCCCGGACTCCGGCCCGGTGCCGCTCGGCGAGGCGCTGCGCACCCGGCTGGACATCGCCCGGATCACCCCGGAACTGCTGCGCTTCGTCGCCGAGCGGACCGGCGACCGGGACCTCGGACGGCTGCTGCGGCCCGACAACAAGGGCGAGCTCGCCAAGTGGAGCTGGGGCCGGCAGGCCGTCGACGTGATCGGCGCCCACCCGGTCCGGGCCACGGCCGCCGAGTGGGCCGGTGTGCTGGGGCGGCTCCAGCCGCGGCTGTACTCCATCTCCTCCAGCCCGCTCGCGCACCCCGGCGAGGTCCGGCTCACCGTCTCCGTGGTCCGCTACACCAACGACCTCGGCCGCCGGCGCAACGGCGTGTGCTCCACCTACCTGGCGGACTGCGCCGACGACGGGCCGGTGCCGGTCTACGTCCGGCGCTCCCCGCACTTCCGGCCGCCCGCGGACCCCGCCACCCCGATGATCATGGTCGGTCCGGGGACCGGCGTCGCCCCGTTCATCGGCTTCCTGGAGGACCGGCGGGCCCGCGGCCACACCGGCCGCAACTGGCTGTTCTTCGGCGAACAGCGCCGCGCCACCGACTTCTACCACCGCGAGGAGCTGGAGTCCTTCCAGGAGTCCGGCCACCTGGACCGCCTCGACCTCGCCTTCTCCCGGGACCAGCGCAACAAGGTCTACGTCCAGGACCTGATGCGCGAGCGCGGCCGACGGCTGTGGGAGTGGCTCAACGACGGCGCCCACCTGTACGTCTGCGGCGACGCCGGCCGGATGGCCAAGGACGTCGACCGCACCCTGCGCGAGATCGTCGCCACCCGCGGCGGCCTGTCCCCGGACGCCGCCGCCGGCTACGTCGAGCAGCTCGCCGCCGACCGCCGCTACGTCCGCGACGTCTACTGAGCCGCCCGCCCGCCGGCGCGCCCGGCGCGGAGCGACGTGCACCGGGGACGGAGAGACGATGGAGACGCCGCCCGTCCCAAGGAGGTCCCGCCGTGACAGCAGAGCGCACCTCCCCGGACGGCCCGGACGCGAACGGCCGGGACCCCGGCGTCCCACCCGTCCCGCTGGAGCCCGGCGGCCTGCTGGACGTGCTCAGCGTCGCCGCCGTCCTGCTCGACGCCGAGGGCCGGATCGTGCTGTGGAGCCCGCAGGCCCGACGCCTGTTCGGCTGGACCGCCGAGGAGGCGCTCGGCCGCCAGGCCGCCGGGCTCCTGGTCGCCGAACAGGACGTCGGCCTGGTGCGCAAGCTGTTCGCGGACGTGATGCGCGGCGGCGGCGCCTGGGCGGGCGTCTTCCCGGTACGGCACAAGGACGGCAGCATCCGCCCGGTGGAGTTCCGCAACATGCGGCTGCGCAACCGCCAGGGCGAGGTGTTCGCGCTCGGCATCGCCGCCGACGAGTCCACCGTCCGCGGCGTCGAACGCGACCTCGCGCTCTCCGCCCGGCTGGTCGCCCAGTCCCCGATCGGCCTCGCCGTCCTGGACACCTCACTGCGGTACGTCCTGGTCAACCCCGCCCTGGAGCGGATCAACGGCCTGCCCGCCGAACGCCACCTCGGCCACGGCGTCCGGGAGGCGCTGCCCCTGCTCGACGCCGAACGGATCGAGACCGCGATGCGGCAGGTGATGGCCACGGGCACCCCGCTGCTCAACCTCGTCGCCGTCGGACGGACCCTCGCCGACCCCGACCACGACCACGCCTGGTCGGTCTCCTACTTCCGGCTGGAAGGCCCGGGCGGCCGCATCCTGGGCCTGGCGACCTCGGTGATCGACGTCAGCGAACAGCACCGGCTCACCGCCGAGGCCGCCGCCGCCCGCCGCCGGCTGGCCGTGATCGCCCGAGCCTCCGCCCGGATCGGCTCCACCCTCGACCTCGACACCACCGCCCGGGAACTGTCCGAGGTGGTGGTGCCCGAACTGGCCGACCTCGCCGCCGTCGACGTCCTCGACGCCGTCCTCCCCGACCCGCTGCCCGCCCCCGCGGCCCCCGGCGGACACCCCGCCGCCTTCCGGGCGCTGGCACTGGCCGCCGCCCACCCCTCGGAGCAGGTCAGGACCGCCGTCCGGGCGGCCGACCCGACCGGCACCCTCGCCCTTTACCCCGCCGACCGGCTGGTGGCCCGCTGCGCCGCCGCCGGGGAGCCCGTCCTGGTCGCCCGGGTCGCCCCCGCAGACCTGGCCCGGATCGCCCGCGACGAGCAGGCCGCCGCCATCCTCGCCGAGGCGGGCCTGCACTCCTACCTGGCCGTCCCGCTGATCGCCCGCGGCGAGGTGCTCGGCGCCCTCGACCTCAAACGCCTGCGCAACACCGCGCCCTTCGACCAGGACGACGTCCTGCTCGCCCAGGAACTCGCCTCCCGGGCCGCCGTCTGCATCGACAACGCCCGCTGGTACCAGAACCAGCGGCACGCCGCGCTCACCCTCCAGCGCCACCTGCTGCCCCGCCGCCGCCCGCAGGCCGAAGGACTCGAGATCGCCTATCGCTACCAGCCCAAGGGCACCGCCGGCGAGGTCGGCGGCGACTGGTTCGACGCCATCGCGCAGGACCACGGCTGCTCCGCGCTGGTGGTCGGCGACGTCATGGGCAGCGGCATCACCGCCGCCGCCACCATGGGCCAACTGCGCACCGCCACCCGCACCCTGACCGGCCTCGCCCTCGACCCCGCCGAGGTCCTGACCCACCTGGACCGGACCACCGACGAACTCGACGAGTCCATCGCCACCTGCGTGTACGCCGTCTACGACCCCCACGCCCTGCACTGCCGGATCGCGCTGGCCGGCCACCCGCCACCCGTCCTGGTCCGCCGCGGCGCACCCCCGGTCCTGCTGGAGCTGCCCACCGGCGCACCGCTCGGGGTCGGCGGCGTCCCGTTCGAGTCCACCGGCATCGACCTGGCACCCTGCGACCGCCTGGTGCTCTACACCGACGGCCTGGTGGAGACCAGGGACGACTCCCTCGACGACCGCCTGGACCGCCTCCTGCACCTGCTCGCCGACCGGCAGCCGTCCCTGGAGGCGACCTGCGACCGGCTGCTGGCCGAGCTGCGCGACCCGGCCGGCGGCGACGACGTCGCCCTGCTGATCGCCGAGGTGACACCCCGCCGGCCGGCCCCGACGGCCTGACCCGCCCGCCACCCGCCCGTCAGCCGGTCCGTGCCGCCACCGCGTCCGCCTCCCGGGCCAGCGCCACCAGGGCGTGCCCGCGCCCGTCCCCGGCCCGTACGGCCGCGCCCGGGGGTGGGCCGCGCCGTAGGATGACCGGTGTGGCGCCCGGCCGTTCGGATCCCGCCGACGGCCCGGGGACAGCGGCCCCATCCGGTGACGACGGTGGTGCGTATGGCGCGTTTGATCAGGCAGAACGGCCCCGGCGCGATGGCCCGGCCGGCCGTCGGCGCCCGGTAGCGCCCGGACGGGACGACGATGGCCGACGAGGTCGGCATCCGGCTGCTCGGCGGACTGCGGCTGACGGTCGGCGGCCACGAGGTGCAGCCCGGGGTGTGGCGCCTGCGCAAGGCCAGGACGGTGCTGAAGCTGCTGGCGCTGGCCCCCGACCACCGGCTGCACCGCGACCTGCTGTACGAACAGCTGTGGCCCGGTCTCGACCCGCCCGCCGCCGCCAACAACCTGCACCAGGTGCTGCACGCCGTCCGCCGCGGTCTGGCCACCGCCGGTGACCCCGGGGACGTGGTCACGCTCCGCGACGACCTGGTGGTGCTCGGCCCGGACGGCGTCCGGGTGGACCTCGACGAGTTCGATGCGGCGGCCCGGCTCGCCTCGGCCGGCGGCGGCGCCGGGCACTACCGGACCGCCCTCGCGCTCGCCGACCACGAACTGCTGCCCGAGGACGCCTACGAGCCGTGGGCCCAGCAGGCCCGCGGCGCCCTGGAGGTCCGCCGCGCCGCCCTGCGGCTCGGACTCGGCGAGGCGCTGGAGCGCGAGGGCCGCACCGCCGAGGCGGTGGAGGTGCTGCGGGCGCTGACCGCCGACGAGGAGCTGAACGAACCCGCCCACCGCGCCCTGATGCGTGCCTTCGCGGCCGAGGGGCGGCGCGGTGAGGCGTTGGCGACGTACGAGCGCCTGCGGGACGGGCTGCGGCGGGACGGCGGACCCGACCCGGACCCGCGCACCCGGGAGCTGTACCGCGGGCTGCTGGCGGGCTCGGTCGAGGAACCCGCCGGACCCGGCGCCGCCGGTACGGACCCCCGCCCCCGGCACCGCAGCAACCTGCCCGCCCAGCTGACCAGCTTCGTCGGCCGGGAACGGGAACTCGCCGAGGTGGGGGAACTGCTCGGGCGCAGCCGGCTGCTGACCCTGACCGGCCCCGGCGGCTGCGGCAAGACCAGGCTCGCGCTGGCTGTCGCGGCCGCCCGCCTGGACACCTTCCGGGACGGCGGCTGGCTGGTCGACCTCGCCGCGCTCACCGACCCCCGATCCGTCCCGGACGCGGTAGCCTCCGTGCTCGGCCTCCAACTGGCCTCCGACCGCCGGGCGCAGGCCGCGCTCGCCGCGCAACTCGGCGGGCGGGAGCTGCTGCTGGTGCTCGACAACTGCGAGCACCTGGTCGAGGCGTGCGCCGCCCTGGTCGCCGAGGTGCTGCCGCACTGCCCGGGGGTGGTGGTGCTGGCCACCAGCCGTGAGCCGCTGCAGAGTTACGGCGAACGGACCTGGCGGGTGCCCTCGCTGGGGCTGCCCGACCCGGCCCGGCTGCCGCCGCCCGCCGAGCTCGGCCGCTACGCGTCGGTGCGGCTGTTCGTGGAGCGGGCCGCGGAGGTCGTCCCGCACTTCGGGCTCGACGCGGACAACGCCGCGGCGGTCGCCCAGATCTGCTTCCGGCTGGACGGCATGCCGCTGCCGCTGGAGCTGGCCGCCGCCCGGGTCCGGATGCTGACGCCGCAACAGATCGCGGACCGCCTGGACGACGCGCTCACCCTCCTCGGCCAGGGCAGCAGGCACCAGGTGACCCGCCACCAGACCCTGCTCGCCACCCTGGCCTGGAGCCACCAGCTGCTCGACCCCGAGGAGCGGGTGCTGCTGCGCCGGCTGGCGGTCTTCGCGGGCACCTTCTCGCTGGGCGCCGTCGAGCAGGTCTGCACCGAGGGCACCGACCCCGCCACCGCACTGGACCTGCTCGGCCGCCTGGTCGACAAGTCGCTGGTCCTGGTGGAACGGCCCGGCCCGCAGGTGCGCTACCGGCTGCTGGAGACGATCCGCCAGTACGCCGGGGAGCGGCTGCGCGAGAGCGGGGAACTGGCCGCCACCGAACGTCGCCACCGCGCGCACTACCTGGCGCTGGCCGAGTCGCACGACCCGGAGCCGTCCGCCCGGGCGCCCGCCGGGACGCCGCTGGAACTGGAGGCCGACCACGACAACCTGCGCGCCGCCCTGCGCTCGGCCCTGCGCAGCGCGCCGCAGGACGCGCTGCGGCTGGCGGTCGCGCTGCGGCTGTTCTGGGCCGACCGCGGCTACCTCGCCGAGGGCCGGCGCCGGCTGGACGACGCGCTCGCCGCGGCGCCGCAGCCGACCCCGCTGCGGGCCCGGGCGCTGTTCGGGCAGGGCGTGCTCGCCGTCCGGCTCGGTGACAGCTCCCCGCTCGGCGCGATCGGCGCGGAGATCGTCGCCATCCACCGCGGCGGTCCGGACCGTACCGCGCTCGCCGCCGCCCACTCCCGGCAGGCGCTGCTGCTGTGGATGCGCGGCGCCTGGGACGAGGCCCGGGCGGCCCTGGACGAGTCCTGCGTCCTGGCCGGCGGCGACCCCGCGCTGCTGGCCGCCGCCGCCCACCTGCGAGGGGTCTGGGCGGTCTGCCGGGGCGAGGGGGCGGACGCCAGGAACTCCTTCACCGCCTGTCTGCGGCTGCTCGCCGACGTGGACGGCGGGGTGCCGCCGTTCCTGCCGGTGATGACGCCCGGCTACGTCACCGAGGAGGCCGCCGACGGCACGGTCTCGGTGTACTTCGAGGAGACCGTGCTGGCCGGACGGCTGGTCGGCGCCGATCCGGCCCGCGGCTACGCGCTCGCCAACCTCGCCCTGGCCGCCCGGCTGGCGGGCGACCGGGAGGGCGCGCTCGGTGCGGCCGAGCAGAGCGTCGCCCGGTTCCGCGGGCTCGGCGACCGCCGGGGCGAGTCGCTGGCCCTCAACACCCTCGGCAACCTGTGCCGCAGCCACCGGGCCTACCGGCGGGCCCGGACCTGCCTCGACGCCTGCCTCGAGATCCGGCGCGGGCTCGGCGACCGGCGCGAGATCGGCATCACGCTCGGCAGCCTCGGCCTGCTGGCGCTGGCCGCCGGCGACCTCGACGGCGCCCGCGCCGCGATCGGCCGGGCCAGGGCCGGTTTCGAGGAGACCGACGACCTGCCCGGCACCACCAACTGCCTGCTGCACCTGGGGCAGGCCGCCCGCGCCGCCGGCGACACCGCGACCGCGAAGGACCTGCTCACCCGGGCCCTGGACCTCGGCGGCGTCGCCGGGTCGACCTGCGCCGCCGGGTGGGTGGCGGTGATGCTGCTCGGGCTGGCCGAGCAGGCCGGCGACCGGGCCGCCGCCGACGCCGCGGCGGCCACCGCCCGGGACGGCTTCACCCGGCTCGGCGACCGGCGCGGCCTGGCCCACCTGGACCGGAGGGCCCCGGGCGGCCGCTGAGGCGCCGCTGAGCCGGTGCAAAGCCGCTGCTCAGCGGCGGGTCCTACGGTCGGCGGTGTCGGAATCGAGTTCCACACCGAGATCCACACCGAGGAGGCCGACGATGTCCATCGACACGGCAACGGGAGTTCTGGGGGACGCCACCATCGGCGAGCTGGAGGCGGCACTGCGCGGCGAGGTGGTGCGCCCGGGCGACCCCTCGTACGACGAGGCACGGGCGGTCTGGAACGCCGCGCACGACCGCCGCCCGGCCCTGGTGGTGCGCTGCGCCGGCACCGCCGACGTGATCAGGGCGGTGGAGTTCGCTCGCAGCCAGGACCTGCCGGTCGCGGTGCGCGGCGGTGCCCACAGCATCGCCGGGTTCTCCACCTGCGACGGGGGCATCGTCATCGACCTGTCCGCGATGAAGGGCGCCCGGGTCGACCCCGCCCGCCGCCGGGTGCTCGCACAGCCCGGCCTGACCTGGGGCGAGCTCGACCACGAGACCCAGGCGTACGGCCTCGCGGTGACCGGCGGCCTGGTCTCCTCGACCGGGATCTCCGGCTTCACCCTCGGCGGCGGCGTCGGCTGGCTGGTCCGCCGGTACGGGCTGGCCAGTGACAACCTGGTCGGCGCCGACCTGGTCACCGCGGACGGCCGCTCCGTGCACGCCGACGCCGAGGAGAACCCGGAGCTGTTCTGGGCGCTGCGCGGCGGCGGCGGCAACTTCGGCGTGGTCACCTCCTTCGAGTACGAGCTGCACCCGGTCGGCCCGGAGGTCCTCGGCGGCCTGGTCATCTACCCGCAGTCCGAGGCCCGGCAGGTGGTCTCCCGCTGGCGGGACCTGACCGCCGGGATGCCCGACGAGCTCACCACCCTGGTCAACCTGACCACCGCGCCGCCGCTGCCGTTCCTGCCGCCGGAGGTGCACGGCACCCGGATCGCGGTCGTCGCCGGGATGTACGCCGGCTCCCCGCAGGCCGGCGAGGCGGCGGTCGCCCCGCTGCGCACGCTCGGCACCCCGATCGCCGACGTGCTGGGCCCGATCCCCTACCTCGGGATGCAGACCCTGCTGGACCCGCTCTGGACCCGCGGCGCCCACAACTACTTCACCTCGGCGTTCATCGAGGCGTCCGACGCGGCGATCGACACCATGACCCGGCTGCACGGCACCACGCCGACCCCGTTCAGCGAGCTGCACCTGCACCAGCTCGGCGGCGCCTTCGGCCGGGTCCCCGCGGACGCCACCGCGTTCAGCCAGCGCGACGCGGGCTTCCTGTGCAACGTGATCGCCCGCTCGCCCGAGCCGGACGGCTTCGACGGGCACGTCGCCTGGGCGCGCGACGCGCGGGAGCAGATGGCCCGGCACGGCAAGGGCACCATGTACGTCAACTTCACCGGTGACGCGGACGGGGACAGGGTGCGGGCCTCCTACCCGGACGCCGTCCACGCGCGGCTGGTGCGGGTCAAGGACGAGTACGACCCCACCAACCTGTTCCGGCTCAACCAGAACATCCGCCCGTCGTCCGGCGGCTGACCCGCCGCCGGACTCCGGCCCCGGCCCCGGTGCTCACCGCACCGGGGCCGCGCGCTGTGTCAGCACGGCCAGCGCCAGCTCGGCCCAGCGGACGTTCTCCTGCTCGAACGCCAGCCCGCGCAGCAGGGTCAGGTAGGGGCCGACCCGCCCGGCGCGGGCCAGGTGCTCGGCCTCGGTGCGGCCGTCCAGCATCCGCTCGCGCCGCCGCTCGTAGCGGGCCAGCTTGGCCCGGGACCGCTCCAGCTGCAGGGCGACGGCCGTGCGTACCGCCGCGGCGTCGCCCTCGTCGACCGCGTGCACCTTCACCATCAGCTCGTCGCGGATCGCGGTCGGCCGGGCCGGTTCGGCGGTGAACCGGCGCAGCGCCGCCCGGCCGGCCTCGGTCAGGGTGAACAGCCGCTTGTTGGGCCGGCGCTCCTGGAGGACCACCCGGGCCTCGATCAGCCCCTCGGCGGCCATCCGGTCGAGCTCCCGGTAGAGCTGCTGCGGGGTCGTCATCCAGAAGTTCGCCACTGACGCGTCGAAGCCCTTGGCCAGGTCGTACCCCGATGCCTCGCCCTCCAGGAGGGCCGCCAGAACCGCGTTGCGCAATGCCATCGGGCCAGCCTAGCGCCGGGGGTGGACGCCGTCCGGCGGCCTCGATACTCTCCGAAGCACCTATTCATCAAATTGACTATGGAGGGGCAGTCGATGAACGAGTTCCGCAAGGCCGTCGAGGCCAGGGACCACCGGGCGATGACCGCCCTGCTCGCCGACGACGTCGTCTTCACCAGCCCGGTCGCCTTCAAGCCCTACCCCGGCAAGGCGATCACCGGCGCGATCCTGCGCGCCGTGCTGGAGGTGTTCACCGACTTCCGGTACGTGCGGGAGATCTCCGGGGCGGACGGCCGGGACCACGCCCTGGTCTTCACCGCGAAGGTCGACGGCAAGGAGATCAACGGCTGCGACTTCCTGCACCTAGACGACGACGGCCTGATCGACGAGTTCACCGTGATGGTCCGCCCGCTGTCCGCCGCCAACGCGCTCGCCGCGGCGATGGGCGCCCGCTTCGAGGAGATCGCCCGCGAGGCCGCCCAGGGCTGACCCCGGGGCTGACCCCGGGGACGTCCCCGGGGGCGTCGCCGAACCCGCCCGGGTTCACCGCCGGCGGTGGCACGGCAGCGCTGTTCGGCGGAACACCGGCGCGGGCGCCTTGCGAGCAGGCCGGATCGGCCCGAGAGTGGGCGGGCCGTCACCGCACCGACCGCATGGAGTATGTCCGTGGACGCGCCGCCGCCCGCCCGTCCCCGGCCGCACCGGCCCGCCGAACGCGTCGCCCGTCCGCGCCGCCGGCTGCGCGCCGGGATCTCCCAGCTGGCGGGCCTGCTGATCGGCCTGGCCCTCGGCCTGACGCTGCCCCGGATCCACGGCGGCCCGCAGGCGGACGCCGTCCGGGTGGCCGAGGTGCTGGGCGTGGTCTCGCTGGGCGTGGTCAGCGTCACCGCGCTGATCTTCTCCCTGCTCTTCCTGGTGGTCCAGTGGGCCGCGGGCAACTACACCCCGCGGCTGGCCCTGTTCCGGACCGATCCACTGGTCTGGCGGGTCTTCGCGCTGGTGATCGGACTGCTGACGTTCACCGTCACCGGACTGCTGGCGATCGGCTCGCGCGCCACCGTGTCGATCGTCCTTCCCGCGGCCGTCCTGCTGCTCACCGCCGTCGCCCTGATCCTCATCCGCACCCTCCAGCTCCGCGCGTTCCGCTCGATCCAGCTCGCCCAGGTGCTGGCCGACACCGGCGCCCAGGGCCACACGGTGATCAGCGCGTGCTACCCCGCCGGCCGGCCCGCCGCCCCGGACCCGGCCGGCCTGCCGCCGGTCGGCTCCACCGTCCGCTGGCAGGGCCACACCGCCACCGTCGAGCAGGTCGACATGGAACGGCTGGTCCGGGCGGCCGCCGAGGCGGACGCCGTGGTCGAGATGGACGCCGTCATCGGCCGTACGATCCAGCACGGCGACCGCCTCGCGGACGTCCGGGGCGGCCACCTGGACGACCGGGCGGTGACCGCCGCACTGGTCGTGGGCCGCGAACGCGCCTTCCACCAGGACCCCCTGCTGGCGCTGCGGCTGCTCGCCGACACCGGCCTGCGCGCGCTGTCCCCCGCCGTGCACGACCCGGCGACCGCCGTCGAGGTCCTGGACGTCCTCGACGGGCTGCTGCGGCGCCTCGCCGTCGCCGACCTCGGCCGCCGGGCCGTCGCCGACGACCGCGGCACGGTCCGCCTGCTGCTCGCCGGACCCGGCTGGCCGGAGTTCGTCCGCACCGCCCTGGACGACCTGCTCCGGTCGGCCGCCGGGTCGCCGATGGTGCTGCTGCGCAGCCGGGAACTCCTGACCGCCCTGCGGACCGTCGCCCCGCCGGACCGCCGCCCGCCGCTGGAGACCCGGCTGCGGTGGGTCGACGGGCAGCTCGCCGACGCGCACCCGCCGTTCGTCCTGGAGGGCACCGACCCCTGACCCGGGGCCTACCGGGAGGGACCCGGCGGGACCCGGCGGGACCTGGTGGGCCGCCCGCCCGGCGCCCTGCCGTCAGCCGGCCGCCCCCGGCGGGGCCGTGCGGCGGATCGCGACCATCGCCACGTCGTCGGCCAGCCGGGCCCCGACGTGGTGGCGCAGGTCCCCGTGGACGGCCTCGAGCAGCGCGGCCGGCGACAGGGCGAGCCACTGCCGGAGACGGTCGGCCAGGGGGTAGAACTCGCCCGCACGGTTGCGGGCCTCGATGACCCCGTCGGTGTAGAGCAGCAGCGTCGCCCCCGGCGGCAGGCCGAACGCGTCCGCCGCCGGCCGGGGACCGGCCAGATCGCCCAGGCCGAGCGGGGGCGTGGCGACGGCAGGGTCCAGCGCGGTCACCCCGCCGGCGTCCAGCAGCAGCGGCGGCGGATGGCCGAGGTTGGCCAGCCGGACCGGCCCGCCGCCATCGGCGGGAAGGTCGAGGAACACGGCGGTGACGAAGCCGTCGTCGGCGGCGCCCGGCCCCGCCTCGGCGGCCGCCGCCCGCAGCTCCTCGCGCAGGTCGTCCTCCACCTCGGCGACCAGGTCCTCCACCCGCGCGTGGTGCCGGGAGGCCCGCCGGAAGCTCCCCAGCACCTGCCCCGCGGTCCCGAGCGCGGCCAGCCCCTTGCCCTGGGCGTCCCCGAGCAGGATCCGCACCCGCCCGCGGGCGACCGTGGCCGCGTAGAGGTCGCCGCCGACCGAGGACTCCTCGTCGGCGGTCAGGTAGAGACAGGCCAGGTCGAGCGGTCCGATCCGGGTCGGCGGCGGACGGAGCAGGGTGTGCTGCAGCACCTCGACCGCCGACCGGGACCGGGCCAGCTGCCGCTCCCGGCGCTGCCGCACACCGCTGGCGGCGAGCGCGGCGAGGCAGATCAGCAGGATCGTGGCGAGCTGGACGGGGAAGTTCGGCGTCCCGAGCTGGCCGTTGGCGCGGCCGGAGAGGATCACGCACGGGAACATCACGGCGGTCACGATCAGCACGCCGCCCGGACTGCAGAACGCGGCGGCGAGCGGCGGCGCGGCGACCATCAGCGGGCCGAGCCGGATGTCGGGCGGGGTCAGCTCGTCCACCACCAGCAGGCCGACCGGGAGCGACGCCATCACCGCGACGTGGGCCCACCGCTGCCGCCACGGCCGCGCCCGCCGCACCCGCCCGCCGCTGCTGGACGACACCTCTCCCACCTTCCGGACGCCCGCGTGACCGCTGTCCCTCCCAGCTTCGCCCACCGCGGCGCCCGAGGCGGCGCGACACCTGCGGGCACGCGGCGGCCGACCGGGCCGCTCCGGCGTGGCCACCGGGGTGGGCCCGGCGGCGGATCCGGGGACGGGGAGCGGGACGCGGGCGGTTCCGGGCGTCACTCCGGGCGGGGCGGGCCCGCGGGCCGTCCGTGCCGACCGGGCCCGCTGCGCCTGCCGGGAGGGCCGGGACGGTCGCCGCCCGCCCGTCCGCCCGCCGGCCGGTCGTCCGGGAGGCGCAGCGTCACGGTGGTCCGGTCGGCAAGGCGGTCGACCCGCAGCGCCCCGTCCAGCTCGCCGGCCGGCCACCGCAACCGCGGTGCGCCATCGGTGGCGCCCGGTCCGTCCTCGGTGATCCGGCAGACCAAGGTGGCGGGGTCCGGCCGGCTGATGACCACCCGGACGTCGGGGCCGGGGGCCGCCACCAGGCTGCCGGCCACCTCGTGGACGGCGAACACGAACAGGTCCCGGTGCTCGACCCCGGCACCCGCGAGCGTCGCACAGTGGGTGACGACGGCGCGCAGGACGGGGAGTTCGTCCGCGCCGAAGCGCTGATCCGTCACCAGCCCGTCGGGCGCCGTCACGCGGTCATCCGTCACCCGGTCGTCCGTCACGTGGTCGTCCGTCATGCGTCCTCCACCGTCGTCACCGTCAGCTGCGGGACCGAGCGGGCGCCCAGCATGCCCAGCACCCTGGCGTGGAACCGCAGGCAGCGGATCTCCACCCGCGGGCCGCCCGGGGGAAGCGCGCGGGCGGCGTCCAGCAGTGAGACCGCGCAGTCGGACCCGAGGAAGGAGAGGCCCGTCAGGTCGACGGTCAGCCGGCCGTCGCCGCCCGCCGCGCCGTCGAGGGCGGCCGGCAGCGCCGCGAGCAGCTGGGCACGGGTGGTCACATCGGCGTCGCCGACCAGGCCGAGCCATCCCTCGGCACGCTCGACGTGCAGGGCCCCGAGGCGGTCGAGCAGGGCCACGGGGTGGCCCTCGCGCATGGCGTCGAGGACCTCGGGGTGGAACCGCCGGCGGTCGTAGGTGCAGATCTCCGCGTAGTCGCGGCCGGCGAACAGGGCGTGCGCGTGGGTCTCGCGGTGCATCACCCCTTCGATGTCCATCCCCAGGTCCGCGACCCAGGCCATGTCGATCACGGTGCGGAACCCGGTGTAGCCCTGCTGCCGGGCGGTCGCGGTCTCCTCCTGGAGCCGTCCCAGCTGGCGGGCCGCGGTGAACCGCGCGTCCGGGGCGATCAGCTCGCGCATGCTGGTGTACGACAGCTGGCCCCGCCGGAGGGCCGGTTCGGCGCCGCCGTGGTGTCCGTGGACCCGCTCGTGGACGTCCGCAGGCGGAACGGCGGGGTCCGCCATGACGGTGACCTTCTCGCCGCGGGCCAGCCCCTCGTGGATGAAGGCGACCAGGATCTCCCAGCGGCCCTCGTCATCGTCGTAGTCCGCGTAGGCGTGGTCGCCGGGCCGCATCCGCAGAACGGGTATCGTCCGGTGTGCGGAGGCGGCAGCGGAGTCCGTGGGCACCTGTGGTCCTTCCCGCCGGAACGTCCTGCCGGTCGGCGGGGACGTGCGAGTGATCCTATGAACTCACCCGCCCCGCCGGTGGCATGACGGCCAATCAGGTCGAAACTGACCGAACAGTGCCTGAATGAGCCGCTTTCGATCCGCCCGCTCGGCTCTTCGCGCCGGCCTCAGGACGGCAGGTCGAGGCACTCCTCGGCCATCGCGCCGCCGAAGGCGTTGCGGGCGTGGGTGTGCATCCGGGCGGCGTAGCGGGGGTCCTCGGACAGGGCCGAGTAGCCGCTCCCCCGACGGGAGATCACACCGGCGGTGTCGGCCAGGTAGACGTCGAAGCCCGGGTACATCAGCTCGATGCAGGGCAGGTCGTCGATGTCGAGGGCGAACACCGGGTACTCGCCGAACGCGTCGGGCTCGCCGGTGGCGAGGACCCGCCGCGAGTCCGAGCCGCCGGGGAGCAGGAAACACTCGTCGAAGCGGTCCGACAGCGCGTCGTACACCGATCCCCAGCCGTCGCCGAACTCGGCCCTGGCGAGCTCGCCGAGCGGGCGCGGGGTCAGCTCGAAGCCGCGGTCGGCGCCGGCCGCCCCGGCGGGCTCCGCGTACCAGGTGGTGGCCCCGAACCAGCCGAAGCGGCGCAGCAGGCCGGTGTCGTACCCGAGCCACCGGCGCAGGCTCGGCGGAAGCGGGCGGCCGCCGGGGAAGGCGGCGGTGGCCAGGAGCTCGGCGGGGAACGGTGTGCGGGTGACGCCGACCCAGGGGCCCGCGGCCTCGAGGTGGCCGAGGACGAGGCGGTGCGGGTCGGCTTCGACGGCGGCGATGGCGCGCTCGGTGAGGGCGACGCCGTGGTCGGGCGAGGTCGGCGAGGTCATGGGGTCGGGTGTCCTTGTCGTACCGGCAGGGGGTGGCGGTCGGCACGACCCTAGGGCCGGGCGCCGACACGTACGGCCGGGCCGCAGGTCCGGGGACCTGCGGCCCGGCCGTCCGCCGGTCCGCCCGGGTCGGGTGCGGGTCAGCGGGGTGCGGTCACGAGGGCCTCGATGGCGGGGACGAGGGCCGCGGGGGTGGGCAGTGCGTCGTTCTCGGCGCGCAGACGGACGGCGGCGGCGCGCAGCTCCGGGTCGGTGACCAGGCGGGTGAGCAGCGGCGCGTCGACCTCGGCGGAGGCGGTGGACAGGGCCGCGCCGGTGGCGGTGAGGGTGGCGGCCACGGTGAAGTTGTCGGCGCCCTGGGGGAGCAGGAGTTGGGGCACCCCGGCCTGCAGGCCGGTCAGCGTGCTGCCGGAGCCGCCGTGGTGG
The DNA here is from genome assembly GCF_040651175.1 of Kitasatospora sp. NPDC048540. Classification (NCBI taxonomy): domain Bacteria; kingdom Bacillati; phylum Actinomycetota; class Actinomycetes; order Kitasatosporales; family Streptomycetaceae; genus Kitasatospora; species Kitasatospora sp. NPDC048540. The sequence continues at coordinate 13,909 of NZ_JBEZIR010000099.1, read as the reverse complement.
ATCACGGCGTCGCAGACCCGCAGCAGCTCGGCCAGCGGCACCCAGGGGAGCGGGTGGACATTGGCCGGAAGGGGCCCGAGGTGGGTCAGGTCGGCCTCGCCGACGGCGAGCAGGAAGTCGGCGTCGACCTCCGCGGCGGCCCCGATCAGCGGCGCGATGGCGTCCACACCGTCGACCTCGGTGATCACCGTGCCGAGGGTGACCGCGACCCGCGGCCGGGTGCTGCGGCGCAGCAGCTCCGCCGGGACCACACCGCCGCCGTTGTAGGGGATGTAGCGCATCCGCAGGCCCCCCGGGTCGCCGCCGAGCGCGGCCGGCACGATGTTCAGCGGGGTGGACTCGGCGGGGGCGCCGACGCCGTGCGCCTCGTAGTACTCGGTGAAGTGGCCGGCGAGCCGCGCGGCCAGATCCAGGCCGGAGGTGAAGCCGAAGTTCTGCAGCGCAGCCGGGATCTTGAGCTTGGCCGCGACCAGCTGGGCGGAGGCCAGGCAGGAGTCGTGGACCAGCAGGTCGGCCTCCCAGGCGGAGGCCGTGGCCAGCAGGCCGTCCACGGTGGCGCGGGAGGCGTGGGCGAACGCGGCGGCGGCCAGGTCGAGGAGCTGGTCCTCGGCCAGGTCGGGCCGGGCGTAGCCGGCCTTCCCGCCGTTCACGGCTTCGAAGGAGTCCCGCAGTGACCCCCCGTCGCCGATCTCGACGATCGGGAAGCCGGCCGCCCGCAGCTGGTCGTACGGCTTCGGGGAGGCGAACAGGACGTCGTGCCCGGCGGCCCGCAGGGCCTGGGCGGTGGGCACCATCGGGAACAGGTGGCTGGGTGCGGCCGGACCGGTGAAGAGTATGCGCACGGGAATCTCCTGGCCGTTCATCGAGTGGTTCGGTATCGGAGGGCGCGGCAGCGCCGACGCTCCGTCAACTGCCGGACGTTCACGAAGTGTTCCCGGCGTGATCGATAATCGGACGTTCTCGTACGGCCCTTGCCCGCGGCGGCCCGGTGTGCTCCGCCCTCGCGCCGGCGTACGGCGCCCCTCGAGGGGAAGCCCGTGACCGTGGGTGACCGCCGGGCGTGCGGCGCGCGGGGCCGGCCCGCATCCTGGCAGTGAACCGCGACGGCACCGCGTGGGGTGCCGTCGCGGGCGGACCGGACAGGAGGGCCCCGATGGCCAAGCCCGATGCAGTCTTCCTCTTCATCGGTACCTACCCGAGCGAGGCGGCGGCGCGAACCGACTACGACGTGCTCAAGGAGCTCCACGCCATCGGCGCCGTCGGGAGCTACGACGCCTCCGTGGTCACCAAGGACGAGTCCGGGAAGGTGCACGTCGACAAGGACGAGACGGCCACCCGGCACGGGGCCTGGGGCGGGGCCGCCGCGGGTGCGGTGGTCGGCCTGCTGTTCCCGCCGGCGCTGATCGGCACGGCCGCCGTCGGGGCCGCGGTGGGCGGCCTGAGCGGGCACCTGTGGCGCGGGATGTCGCGGTCGGACGTCAAGGAGTTCGGCGAGATCATCGACGAGGGGCAGGCCGCCCTGGTCGTGGTCGGCGCGAGCACCATCGCGGACGCGGTGCAGAAGGCCGAGCTGAACGCCGTGAAGCAGATCGCCAAGGAGCTCGACGTGCGGGCGAGCGACCTCGACACGGCGGTCCGCCAGGCCGCCACCGAGGTCGCCCGAACCGGCCGGTCCACGGCAACTCGTCCTCGCCGAGGGTGGGTTGCGCCGTGGCCGCGCGCCCGGGCGACGGGCCCTGCGCGGGTCGGTGCGGGTCGGCGCGCGTGATCGCGCGGGAGCTGGTGTGCTGGTCCAAGGGGGCGATCGGACGTGTATCCGGGAGAGTGGCAGATGAGCACCTATCGAGCTGCGCAGATCGCTGCGCTCGGCAGCCCGTTCGAGCTGGTGGAACGGGAGGCCCCACGGCCCGGGCCCGGCCACGTACGGGTGGCGGTGGACGCCTGCGGGGTCTGCCACAGCGACTCGGCCTTCATCAACGCCCTGCTGCCCGGCGTGAGCTTCCCGCTGGTCGCCGGACACGAGGTGGCCGGGCGCATCGAGGAACTCGGCGAGGGCGCCGCCCAGCGCGGCTGGCAGGTCGGCGACCGGGTGGCGGTGGGCTGGTTCGGCGGCAGCTGCGGCCACTGCCCGCCCTGCCGCCAGGGCGACTTCGTGGTCTGCCAGAATCTGAAGGTCCCCGGCTGGGCGTACGACGGGGGCTACGCCGAGGCGATGATCGCACCCGTCGACGCATTGGCGCGGATCCCCGACGGGCTGACGGCGGTCGAGGCCGCACCCATGGGCTGCGCGGGAGTGACCACCTACAACGGACTGCGGCGCAGCGCGGCCCAGCCCGGTGACCTGGTGGCGGTGCTCGGCCTCGGCGGGCTCGGCCACCTCGGGGTGCAGTTCGCGGCCGCGATGGGCTACGAGACCGTCGCCATCGCGCGCGGCGCCGCGAAGGCCGAGTTCGCCATGAAGCTGGGCGCGCACCACTACATCGACAGCACGGGGCCCACCAGCGTCGCGGACGCGCTGCAGTCGCTCGGCGGTGCCCGGGTCGTGCTGGCCACCGCGGCCAACTCGGAGGCCATCACGGCGACGGTCGAAGGACTGCGCCCCCGCGGCGAGCTGGTCGTGATCGGCGCGGACGCCACCCCGCTGGGGATCAACCCCAACCAGCTCCTGTTCAGTGCCCGGGTCATCCGCGGTCACCCCTCGGGCACGTCGCAGGACGTGCAGGACACGCTCGCCTTCAGCCTCCTGAAGGGGATCCGCCCGACGGTGGAGACCGTCCCGCTGGACCGGACGGCGGAGGCGTACGACCGGATGATGGCCGGCGCCGCCCGGTTCCGGATGGTGGTCACCACCGGCTGAGCCGGCCGGCGGTCACCTGCCGGACGCGGGGCCCGGGCACTTCTCGGCGGCGTGCACCACCGTGTAGCAGCGCAGCGGGTTGATCCGGCCGCTGTGCCACAGGCAGTCCTCGTGGATGTCACGCCTGGCGACGCTGCCGCACGGCTGGTGCGTGCAGCCGCAGCCGGACGGCTCCGGCTCGTCGACGCGGAGAATGTGGTCGTCCTGCGCGGTGAGGCAGCGACCGTGCCGGTCGTGCCAGGCCCGCACGGCGGCCTCGGCCTCGTCCGCGCGGGCCCACCGGTCGGACCGCGCCGGGGTCCCGGCGGCCGGGCCGGGCAGCCACTCCCGGACGGCGGCGGCGACGGCGGCGGGCTCGGCGAACGGCTCGGACAGCGGCAAGGCGTGGCCGGAGTAGTGGATCGGCATCAGGGCGCTGTCCTCATCGGTCAGGCTCCAGCCCCGGTGGTGATCCCAGCCCAGCCAGACGGTGTCCGGCTCGTCCCACCCGGCGTCGTGGAACTGGCCGGACACTAGGTGGAGTCCGCCGTCGTGCTCGTCCTCCGTCGTGGGACGGAAGGTGGACGGCCGGCGGACGAACCCGTTGGTCCAGCTGTCGCGGACGCCCAGGCCCCCGGCCGTCAACGCGGCCCGGACGGCGGCGATGTAGTCCGCGTGTGGCAGGTCGGACATCGGTGGTTCCCCCCACTCTCCGGCCGGCCCGACCTCGCGGGCGCCCGGCCACGGCCGAGCCGTGAGGCGAACCGGCTTGGTACCCGCCCGGGTTCCCCGGGTCTGCGATCAACCGTAACCCCGCCCGCAGGGCGCCTGACCCGGGGGTCCTCCACGCGGGCCGGGACGCGTACGCCGGGCGTCGGTGGCGCCTGCCATGATCAACCGCATGACCATCCACTACGGCTACTACGCCGCCACCGACGACGCCCACGCCGCCGACGCGGTCGAACACGACACCCTGGCGGAGATGGGCGCGGGGTACGACCAGCTGGTGCTGACCGGTCTGGACCCGGAGCTCCACATGCCGGCGCTCGACGCCCTGATATCCGGCCGGTCAGCCGAAGCCGTGGCGGCGGTCCCGCCGTACGGCGGGACCATCAACACGAGCGACGACGGCCGGACGGTGTGCCACGGGTTCACCGACACGTTCCGTGACGCGCTCGCCGGGCTCGCCCCCGAGGCCGTGCCGGCCGTCGCCGTCGACTGGGCCGCCTCCCCGGTCTTCGAGGGCGGCGCCCCCGCCGAACTGCTCGCCCAGGCACTCGCCGAGCTGACCGGCATCGCCCGCGACGCGGCCGAGCGCGGCGACCGCCTCTACTACTGGATCTCCGTCTGACGAGGGACGACGGACAACGGCCGCGGCCCGAGGGCCTGACGACAGGCGGGGCCCGGTACCGGTCGGTCGGCAGCGGGAGACGGAGCCGCTGACCGCGGCCCGCCCCGGGGCCGGCGCTGCGGGTGGCTCCGCCGTCCTGCTGCGCCAAGGAGATCGGCCACCTGCTCCGGCCGTCACCCCGGACGGTCGGGGCGCACCTCTGCCCCGGGCGGCGGCCGGCGCCCGGCGGGCCCGGTCCGGATCTGTGCTCGGCGTGCACGGTGCCGGTCCCACGGTGCACCGCGGCGGCCGGGCAGCCGGATGACCTACCGGGCAGGCCGGTCGACGGATCAGGCTGATGTCGCGGAGTGACGACGGAAGGACGGTCAGGTGGGCTCGAAGGTGACGTCCGGGTCGGTTCCCGAGGACGAGCGGGCGGCGGTCTGGAGCGGGGCGGTGTCGCGGACCCTGGTCCCGGTGGAGGTGGTCCCGCGCGCCGGGACTCCCTTCGACGGACGCGTGGAGTCGCACCGGCTCGGGTACGTCCGGATCTCCACACTGGAGGCGGACCCGGCGCGGGTCGTCCGCACGGCGGCGCTGATCGCCCGGGCGCCGCGGACCGAGCCGCAGGTGGGGGTCGGGCTGCAGGTGGCGGGCCGGGCCGTGCTGGAGCAGGACGGGCGCCGGGCCGAGGCGCCGGCCGGCGGGCTCCTCCTGTACGACGCGGCCCGGCCCTTCACCGTCGACTACCCGGAGCGCTTCCGCACGCACCTGTTCCACCTGCCGCGCCGGCTGCTGGGCGTACCGGAGCGCGAGCTGCGGCAGGTGGCGGGAACGGCCGTCGGCCCGGCGCAGGGGTGCGGGTCGGTGCTGCTGCCCTTCCTCGCCACCCTCGCCGCGTCCGCGCACGGGTACTCCGCGCCGGTCGGCGACCGGCTGGCCGGCAGCGTCGCCGACCTGGTGAGCACCCTCGTCACCGAGCTGACCGCCGCGCGGCCGGCCGGCGGGCCCGGAACCCCGAACGACCACCTGGTGCGCCGGGTACGGGAACACATCGACCGTCACCTGGGCGACACGGAGCTGTCGCCCGAGACGATCGCCCGGGCCCACCACATCTCCGTGCGGTACCTGCACCGGCTGTTCGAGGGCGAGGGGGTGACGGTGGGCCGGCTCGTCCAGCAGCGCCGGCTGGAGGCCTGCGCCCGGGAGCTGGGGCGCCGCGGCCGGACCGCCCCGACGGTGTCGGTGGTCGCCCAGCGGTGGGGCTTCGTCAACCCGGCCCACTTCAGCCGGGCGTTCCGGGCCGCCTACGGGGTCTCGCCGCGCGAGTGGCGGGCGCTGGCGGCCCCGGAGGCCGGCTGACGGCCCGTTCGCCGGCGGCCCGGATCCGTGCACGGACGGACCACTCGGCCGCCGTCCCCGGCAGTACGGTCGAGCGGCGTGTGCGCGGTACGGCACGGCACTCCCGGTGGGAACCGGGTCCCGTCCCGGCGGGCGCCTTGCGCCGTCGTGCCGTCCGATCACCCCAGGAGCGCAGAGTTGTCCGACACCACCCCCTCGCACGGCCGGCGGCCGGCGCTCGACCCGGCGCTCCAGGCGTTCCTGGACGCCTCCGCCACCCGGGCGGCGGCGGACCTCCCGGACCTCTCCCTCCTCGCGCCCGGCGGTGCGGCGGACCCGGCCGTGCCGGCCGCCGGGGACCCGGACGATCCGTACGGCACCACCGCGGAGTGGCTCGCGTTGCCCGGCGGACCCACCGGGCGGGTGCACGTCCAGGTGACCAGACCCGCCGGGGCCGCCGAGCCGAGCCCCGTGGTGCTGTTCCTGCCCGGCCTCGGCTGGTCGCTCGGGGACGCTGCCGCGTACGGCCGGCTGGTCCGCGAGTTCGCGCTGGGCAGCGACGCCGCGGTGGTGTACGTCGACTACGCCCGGGCCCCCGCGGCCCGCTACCCGGTGGCCCTCGAGCAGTGCTACGCCGTGGCCCGCTGGATCCAGGCGCACGGCCACGAGATCGGCCTGGCGGGCGGGCGGATCGCCGCCGTCGGCGACTGCGCGGGGGGCAACCTGGTGGCCGCCCTGACGCTGCTGGCCCGGCAGCGCGGCGACCTGCGGCTGGTGCACCAGGTGCTGCTGTGCCCGGTGACCGACGCGGACTTCGACACCCCGTCCTACCGGCGGTTCGCCACCGGCTACTTCCTGCACCGGGACCACATGCGCCGGTTCTGGGACGACTACCTGCCCGAGACGCGGCGGCGGCGGGAGGCCACCGCCGCGCCGCTGCGCGCCACCCCGGCCCAACTCGCCGGACTTCCCCCGGCGCTCGTGGTCACCGCCGAGGCCGATGTGCTGCGCGACGAGGGCGAGGCCTACGCGGCCAGGCTCCGGGTGGCGGGTGTCCCGGTGGTGGCCACCCGCTACCAGGGCGCCGTGCACGGCTTCCTCCTGCTCGACGCGGTCCACCCCACCGCCACCGCGCGGGCCGCGCTGATCCAGGCCGTCGACACGGTGCACCTGGCGCTGCACCGCGGTCCGTAGCCGGGGCGGACCTCGGCGGCCGGGACGGGCATTTCCTCCTGTTGTTCTTCCTGGTCCGCGGCGGCGGCCCGCGGTGTGATGGAGCGGGCGGCAGGTGCGGGGCACCTGGCGCCCTCCCCACTCCCCGCGACACCGGACCCGCCGTCCGGTGCGCCCGAACGCCCGCCGAGGAGCGCCGATGTCCGTCGTTCTCGACACCGCCCCGGTCCCGTCCGCCGAACGGGCCGAGTACTGGCACGAGGCGGTCTCCCACACCTTCGTCCCGCTGGACGTGTCCCTGCTCGAGCGCGCGCCCGCCGCCGCGACCATCACCAGTCAACGGGTGGGCGCCCTCCAGGTCTCCGTGGTGGAGGCCGGTCCGCAGCGGGTGGCCCGCAGTGCGGGGCTGATCGCCCGCGGCGGGGAGGACCACCTCACGCTGGCGCTCCAGCACCGCGGCACCGCCCGGCTCGTGCAGGAGGGCCGACAGGTCCTGCTGCGGCCCGGCACCTTCGCGATCTCCGACGCCGGGCGGCCGTTCGCCAAGGAACTGCCGGAGCCCTTCACCTTCACGGCCTTCCACTGGCCGCGCGCCGCGGTGGGCGTGTCCGACGAGGACCTGCGGGTGCTCACCGCGACGGCCTTCGACACCGGCGACGGCACCGCCGCACTGGTGGCCGCCTACCTGGAACGCCTGGCCCGGTCCGCCGGCACCCTGGAGCCGGACGTGGCCGGCCGGCTCGCCACCACGGCCCTGGACCTGCTCGCGGTGCTCGCCCACGAGCGCCGCGGGCGGTCGGTGCCGGACGCACCCGAGGCGGCCGGTGCCACCCTGGCGCGCGTCAAGGACCACATCCTGCGTCACCTGGGCGACCCGGACCTGTCGCCGGAGCGGATCGCGGCGGCCCACCACGTGTCGGTGCGCCACCTGCACAAGCTCTTCCACTTCGAGGGCGTCACGGTGGCCCGCTGGATCCAGCGGCAGCGGCTGCACATGGCCCGGCGCGACCTCGCCCGCCCGGCGGCCGGCGGGGCGACGGTCGCGGCGGTCGCGGGCCGCTGGGGGTTCGTGAGCGCCAGTCACTTCAGCCGGGCGTTCCGGGCCGCCTACGGGGTCTCCCCGCGCGAGTGGCGCGAGGACGCGGGCGCCTGCCCCGCCGTGAGCGCGGTCCGGCCGGCCGCCTGTCAGTAGAACCGGGTCGGCGGTGCGGGAGTCCCGGCGGCGACGTCCGCGAGCGCGCTCCGCGCCTGCTCGACCAGCTCGGCGGGGACCCGGTCCGCGAAGGTGAGCACGGTGCGGTACTCGGCGGCGGCCGCCTCGTCCTCACGGCGGTGGGCGAGCGCGTGGGCCAGGTGCAGGTGGGCCTTGGCCGCCACCCGGTGGTAGCCGCGCGCCTCGAACTGGCCGCGGGTCGGGCGCAGGGTGGCTACGGCCTCGGCCCAGTCCCCGCGGTTCAGGTGGACCAGGGACAGGTAGTACGCGGCGATCATCGTGGTGATGCCCCGGACGCTCTCCGGTATCCGGTCGGCGTAGCGCGGGTCGGCGAGGACCGCCATGACCTCCCGGTGGGTCGCGACGGCCTCCTCGAAACGGCCGGCCATCTCCAGCAGCCGCAGGCTCATGTTGCAGGCCGGCAGGAAGCCGTTGACGTCGTCCGCCGCCATGAAGAGGTCCATCGCCCGGCGGCAGCTGTCGGCGGCCGAGGAGACGTCACCGGCGGCGGCGTCCAGCACACCGAACCGGTTGTGCGCCCGGGCTTGCTGGGCCAGGTCGCCGCAGGACCGGGCCAGGTCGAGCGCGGCCGTCGCCGCGGCGAGCGCGTCCTCGCGGCGGCCCTCGCCCACCCAGTACGCCCAGGAGAGGTCGTTCAGGTGACTGGCCCGGAGCGCGGGCTCGCCGAGGGCGGCGGCGGCCCCGGCCGCGGCGCCGAACACCTCGACCCAGTGGTCGGCGGACACCCAGTTGTCGGAGACCAGGCGCATCGCCTCGCCGATCCCGCTGACCGCGGCGTGCTCACCGAGCCCGGCGGCCTCCCGGAAGGCGGCCAGCCAGTTGGCGCGCTCCGCCCTCAGCCAGGCCATCGCCTGCTCGGGGCCGTCCGGGCCGGCCGGCCACCCGGCGGCCGGAGCCGGCGCGCCGTGGTCCGGCCCGTGCCGACGGCCGGCGGTGGCGGCGGTCTCCAGCAGCCAGCCGCGCAGCCGGGAGCCGGCGGCCTGCGACCGCTCCGGGCCGTCCTCCTGGCGGTGCTGCGCCCTGGCGTACAGGCGGAGCAGGTCGTGCAGGCGGTACCGGTCCTCGCGATGGGTCATCAGCAGACCGGCCTCCAGCAGCTCCTCCAGCAGGTCCTCGGCGTCGAAGAGCGGGACCTGCGCGAGGACGGCCGCCAGCGGCAGCCCGAAGTCCGGCCCGGGGACCAGCGACAGCAGCCGGAACATCCGGGCCGCCGCCGGGGCGAGGCGCGAGTAGGACAGCGAGAACGCCGAGTTGACCCGCAGGTCACCCGCGCTCAGCGAGTCCAGCCGGCGGTCCTCGTCGGCGAGCCGGGCGGCCAGCCGCTGCAGGCTCCAGTTCGTCCGGGTGGCGGCCCAGTTCGCGGCGACCCGCACGGCGAGCGGCAGATGGCCGCACAGCTCGGCGATGGTCCGGGCGGCGTCGGGCTCCGCGTCCACCCGGCCCGCGCCGACCACGGCCCGCAGCAGGGACCCGGACTCCGGCGGATCGAGCACGGGCAGCTCTAGCCGCTGCACCCCCTCCAGACCGGCCATGGTGTGGCGGCTCGTCACCACGACCAGGAGCCGTCCCTCGCGCGGCAGCAGCGGCCTGACCTGGGCCTCGTGGCCCGGGTTGTCCAGCACGAGGACCCCGTGGAGCCCGCCCGCGACCGCCTGGTAGCGGGCGCGCCGCTCCTCCGGGCCCAGCTGCACCAGGTCCTGGTCACCCGCGCCCCACGCCGCCAGCAGGCGCACCACCGCCGCCTGCGGCGACAGCGGCTGCGCGTCCAGCCCCTGCATGTCCAGCAGGAACGCGCCGTCCGGCAGTTCCGGTGCGAGCTGCTCGGCCAGCCGGACGGCCAGTGAGGTCTTGCCGCTGCCCGGGGCGCCGAACACCACCGCCACCGGCGGAGCCGCGGTGCCCGCGTCCGGGCCGGCGGACCCCGGCCCGCGCGCGAGGCCGCGCAGCACGGCGAGCTCCGCCCGGCGGCCGACGAAGTCCCGGACGCCCCTGGGCAGCGCGCACGGCGGCGCCTTGAGGGCGGCCGGCCCGCCGTCCGTCCGTCCGGCCCGGGCGACCGCCAGCAACTCGGCGTGGGCGGCCTCGTCCAGTGCGAGTCCCTGCGCGATCGCGGTCACGGTGCCGCGCTGCGGTCGCAGGCTCCGCCCCCGCTCCATGTCGCCGATCGCCCGGCCGGAGACGCCGGAGACCTCCGCCAGTTCCTCGATCGTCAGGCCGCGGGCCTGCCGCAGCGCCCGCAGCATCCGACCGAACCGGGTCCCGCTCGCGTCGCCCATCGCACTCCCGCCCGGTCCGCCGAGGTCATTCGCCCCATTCCTACCGCTTCGGGCCGGGGAAGTGGAAATTCGAACCGAACCGTCGGCGACCGGCGGTCCCGGGCCGGGGCGCCGACCGGAGCCGACCGGAGCCGGTCGGGTGCGCGGATCGACCGGAGGCGGTGCGCCGTCGGCACACCCCTCGGACCTGCGCGTTCCTAGCCTGAGGGGCATCCGACCGGACCACGAGACCCCGAGGTGACGACATGTCCGACCAGAACACCGCCGACGCCGGACCGACCCTGGAGCCCGAGGCCCGGGCCTTCGCCGAGGCCACCGCCAACCCGCCCTACCTGTTCGACCTGGGCCCGGCCGAGGGCCGCGCGGCGGTCGACGAGGTGCAGTCCGGAGAGATCGCCCAGCCGGAGATCGACGAGCAGTGGATCGAGGTCGCGGGCGGCCCGACCGGCCGGGTCCGCGCCCGCATCGTGCGCCCCGCCGGGGCCACCGGCCCGCTCCCCGTCGTCCTCTACATCCACGGCGCGGGCTGGGTCTTCGGCAACGCCCGCACCCACGACCGCCTGGTCCGCGAGCTGGCCGTCGGCGCGCAGGCCGCCGTCGTCTTCCCGGAGTACGACCTGTCGCCCGAGGCGCGCTACCCGGTCGCCATCGAGCAGAACTACGCCGTCGCCCGCTGGATCGTCACCGACGGACACACCGAGGGCCTGGACGCGTCCCGGCTGGCCGTCGCCGGCGACTCCGTGGGCGGCAACATGAGCGCCGCGCTGACGCTGATGGCCAAGGAGCGCGGCGACGTCCCGCTGGTGCTGCAGGTGCTGTTCTACCCGGTCACCGACGCCGCCTTCGACACGCCGTCCTACCACCGGTTCGCCGAGGGCTACTTCCTGCGCCGCGACGCCATGCAGTGGTTCTGGGACCAGTACACCACCGACCCCGCCCAGCGCGCCGAGATCACCGCCTCGCCGCTGCGCGCCACCACCGAGCAGCTCACCGGGCTGCCGCCGGCGCTGGTCATCACCGGCGAGGCCGACGTGCTGCGCGACGAGGGCGAGGCGTACGCGGGCAAGCTGCGCCAGGCCGGCGTTCCGGTCACCGCCGTCCGGTTCCTCGGCACCATCCACGACTTCGTGATGCTCAACGCGCTGCGCCCCTCGAACTCCGCGCAGGGCGCCATCACCTTGGCGGTCCAGACGCTGCGTCAGGCGCTGCGGACTGCCTGACCGCCCGCCACCGAGCCGTAGACCGCCGCGCCGGGGACCACCGGCGCGGCCAACCCTCCCCGAGGACAGAGGAATGACGACGAACGACACCCCCACCGTCGTGCTCGTGCACGGTGCCTTCGCCGATGCCTCCAGCTTCGCCCGGGTCGTTCCCGCGCTGCTGGACGACGGGCTGAACGTGCTGGCACCGGCGGTGCCCAACCGCAGCCTGACCGGTGACGCCGCCCACCTCGCGTCGGTGGTCCGGCAGATCCCCGGGCCGGTCGTGCTGGTCGGCCACTCGTACGGCGGCGCCGTGATCACCGTGGCCGGAGCCGAGGAGAACGTCAAGGCGCTGGTGTACCTGGCGGGTTACGCGCTGGAGGAGGGGGAGAGCCTGGGCGGGCTGCAGGGCCGGTTCCCCGCCTCCGAGCTCGCCTCGGCGCTGGTGTACACGCCGTTCCCGCTGCCGGGCACGGACGAGCAGGGCACCGACGTCTCGGTCGAGGCAGACCGCTTCCCGGCGATCTTCGCCGCGGACGTCGACCCGGCACTGGCCCGCGTCCTCGCGGTCTCGCAGCGCCCGCTCGCCGCCGCGGCCTTCGGCGAGGCCGCACCGGTCGCCGCGTGGAAGGACAAGCCCTCCTGGGGGCTCGTCTGTACCGCCGACCGGACCATCAACCCCGAGGTCGAACGGTACGGCTACCGGCGCGCCGGGATGACCACCGTCGAGGTCGACTCCTCGCACCTGGTCATGCTGGCCCACCCCGAACGGGTCGCCGACCTGATCCGCACCGCCGTCCGTGCCGTCACCGGCTGACCGGGAGAGACCCATGAGCACCCAACCGCGCCTCCACCAGCACGATCCCGAGATCCAGTCCTTCGGGACCGTCACCCAGCTGCCGATCGCACTGTCCCACGACGCCCGGCAGTACGCGTGCCAGCGGCTCAACCGCCTCCTCGCGGACACCCACTTCCTGTACGCCCTCTACAAGAAGCACCACTGGAACGTGCACGGCCCGACCTCGTACCAACTGCACCTGCTCCTCGACAAGCACGCCCGGGAGCAACTGGACCTGGTCGACGTGCTGGCCGAGCGCGTCCGGACCCTGGGTGGCGTCCCGGTCGGCGACCCCCGCCACGCCGCCGAGATCACCGGCGTACCGCGTCCGCCGGACGGGGTCGAGTCCGTGCCCGCGATGCTCTCGCGGCTCCTCGACGCCCACGAGACCATCCTCACCGAGGCCCGCGACGCGGCCGGCCGGACCGCGCAGCTCGGCGACGACGGCACCCAGGACCTCCTGGTCTCCCAGGTCATCCGCACCGGCGAGACCCAGGTCTGGTTCCTCGCCGAGCACCTCGTGGCCACCCCTCGGACCGGCTGAGCGGCCGCACCACCGTCACCGTCCGTCCCCGTCGAGCCGCGGCGCCGGGTCCGAACTCACCGACCGGGACGCCGAACCGGGCCGGCCGGCCGGTGACCGCCGACACCGTCCGGCCACCACCCCATCCCCTCAGGAGGAACACCCATGCGTTCACGCCTCGCCGTGCGGCTGCGGGCCGCGGCGGTCGCCGCCGCGCTGCTCGCGGTCGGCTCGGCCACGACCGGGCCGCCCGCGCAGGCCGCACCCGCCGCCGGAACGGCCCTCGCGGTCGGCACCCAGTACGACACCACCCACGTGTACGTGACCCCGGGCTCCATGGACGCCTTCGTCACCAGCTGGGAGGCCACGTTCGGCGGCAGCCACACCCCGAAGGCGCTGGTCACCGTCACGCCCACCCCGAGCAGCACCTACTCCCAGCTGGTCCTCTCACCGGCCGGCACGCTCTCGGTCTTCGACTACGTGACACCCGTGCCCTACCCGTTCGGCGCGGAGCGCACCGGCTGGCTGGTCCAGGACCTCGACCGGGGGGTCCGTAGGGCCGAGGAGGCCGGTGCCGGCGTCGTGGTGGCCCCGTTCGACGACCCGATCGGGCGGGACGCCGTCATCCGGTTCCCCGGCGGCATCGACGCCCAGCTGTACTGGCACACCACGCCGCCCTCCTACCCGCCGTCGGCGACGGTGCCGGAGAACCGGCTGTACGTCCCACCCGGCTCGCTGCGCGCCTTCCTGCACAGCTACCTGCGCTTCACCGGTGGCCGGGTGGTCTCCGACGACCCCCGGGCGCCGGGAGCGGAACTGGGCATGCCGGGCACCACCTACCACCGGATCAGGATCACCGGTCCGTTCGGGGACACCGTGGTCCAGGCCACGGACGGGCACCTGCCCCACCCGTTCGGCCGGGAACTGACGGGCTACCAGGTCGACGACCTGGCCACGACGCTGACCCGGGCCCGGGCGGCCGGCGCCCAGGTCCTGTGGGGGCCGCGGACGACGGCCGACCGGGACTCCGCCCTGGTGCAGTTCCCCGGCGGCTACGTGGCCGAGTGGCCCGGCTGCACCTGGGGTACCTCGCGGAGGCGGCCTGGGCCGAGACCGGCCACGTCCCGGAAGCCCGCGAAGCGCGAGCCAGCCGTGG
>NZ_JBEZIR010000098.1:0-32763 GCF_040651175.1 Kitasatospora sp. NPDC048540 | reverse complement strand
CGACCACAACCGGCTCGACCGCGAGCAGGCCCTGGAGCTGTACACCCTGGGCGGCGCCCGCCTCACCGGCGAGGAAGCGGTCAAGGGACGGCTCACGGTCGGGAGTTACGCGGACCTCGCGGTGCTCAGCGCCGACTACTTCACCGTGCCCGAGGCGGACATCCCGCACATCGAGTCCGTCCTCACGGTGGTCGGCGGCCGGATCGTCCACGGCGCCCAGGAGCACCAGGGGCTGGCCCCCGACCTGCCGTCGGTGACACCGGCGTGGAGCCCGGTCGCGCGGTTCGGCGGCTACCACGCCACCCCCGCCCCCGGCCCGGCCGGTGTCCACCAGGCCGAGCGCGTCACGGAGGCCGCCGTGGCCTCCGGTGAGCAGCTGGCCTGGCGCGAAGCCCGCGGCCTCGTCCCTCCGGGCCAGGGCCCGGCGCCACTGGACCCGTGCTTCTTCTGACGATCCGCCACTTTCGAGAGGAGGCGTGGTGACCACACCCGCAATCGACCCGGGCGCCGCCGGACGGCCGGAGCCGCCGCTTCCCGGGACACAGGTCCACGACCGCCATCCGCTGGCGCTGGCCCTGTTCGCGCTGACCGCCGTCAGCGGCCTGATCGACGCCGTGAGCTACCTCGGCCTCGGGCACGTCTTCACGGCGAACATGACCGGCAACGTCGTCGTCATCGCCTTCGCCCTGGCCGGGGCGCCCGGGTTCTCCGTCACGGGCTCGGTGACCTCCCTCGCCGCCTTCCTGCTCGGCGCGGGACTGGCCGGGCGGCTCGTCGCCCGGAGCGCCGCCCCGCGCCGCGACCGCTGGCTGCGTACGGCCCTGCTGCTGGAGGTCGCGCTGCACGGTGCGGCCGCGGCCGTCGTCTTCGCGTGGGGCGTGACCGGATCGGTGCAGTACGCGGTCATCGCCCTGCTGGCCGTCGCGATGGGGATCCGCAACGGCGCCGTGCGCGGCCTCGGCGTGCCCGATCTGACCACCACCGTGCTCACCCTCACCCTGACCGGCCTGGCGGCCGACTCCCGCCCGGCCGGCGGCGCCGCGCCGCGCCAGCGGCGCCGGATCCTCGCGGTGGCCACCATGCTGGCGGGCGCCGCACCGGGTGCGGTCCTGGTGCTGCACGGGCAGACCGCCTGGGCGCTGGTGGCCGGCGCGGTGCTGGCCGGCGCCACCGTGCTGCTGTACCGGGAGTGAGGCGCCGGCCCGCCGGGGAGGGCGGCCCGGTGCCTCCTCAGCCGGACCGCGGCACCGGGGGGTTGCCGCGCGGGGTGAGGGTGGCGCCGGGCAGGACGGGCGCCGGGAGGCGGTTCCCGGGGTAGCCGGCGACGCTGCCGAAGCGGTCGGAGCCGGCCTGCCACTCCTCCCGGGCCTCGGCGATGTCCTGGTGGTCGCGGCCGATGAAGTTCCACCACATCACGATCCGCTCCTCGAAGGGCGGACCGCCGATCAGGATGGCCCGGGCTGTCGTGTCGCCGGTGTTGGTGAGGGTCAGGGTGGTGGACCCGGGGGCGAGGTAACCGAGTTCGGCGGGGCGCAGCGGGGTGTCCGCGATTCGGACGTCCCCGTGGTCGACGAGCAGGCCGTGTTCGAACGAGGGGTCGACGGCGAGCGTGGTGGTCCCGTGGGGGCGGAGGGTGAGCTCGGCGCCGAGCAGGGGGGTGAAGGTGGGGACGGGGGAGGTGTCGCCCGCGAGGGAGCCGAGGAACACCCGGGCCTCGCCGCCGTCCAGCGGGACGGGCCGCGGCACGTGGTGGTGGAAGTCGCGGGCGGTGTGCCGGTGCTGTTCCGGAAGTGCCACCCAGAGCTGGACGCCGTGCAGGACGGTGGTGCCGGGCGTCGACACCTCGGAGTGGCTGATGCCGTGGCCGCCGGTCATCAGGTTCAACTCGCCCGGCCGGACGAAGGCGTGGACGCCGAGGCTGTCCCGGTGCTCGATCTCGCCGCTGAACAGCCAGCTCACCGTCTGCAGTCCGGTGTGGGGGTGCGGGGCGACGTCCATCCCGCCGCTGACGGCGACGTCGTCGGGCCCGTAGTGGTCGACGAAGCACCAGGCGCCGATCAGCGTCCGGGCCCGCTGCGGGAGGGTGCGCCGTACCGTCATCGCCCTCGGGCCGCCGAGCGGGACGTCCCGTGCGGGCAGCAGCTCCACCCGCGGTGCCCGGGTTCCGGCCGTTCCGGCGGGGTCGGTCTCGATGGTGCTCACGCTGGGTACGCTCCCACTTCTGCCACTGGTAAAATGGTTCTACATTCAACTACTATGCCATGGCGTAGTGGCGGGCGACAGCGGATCTGCCGGAGGAGTTCACGTGAGTGTTGTGACCAGTGTGGTGGCGCAGGCCCCGGCGCAGCGGCGGGTGTTCATCGACAAGCAGAGCCCCCAGGCGTACCGCGCGATGCTGGCGACCGCCGAGGCGGTCCGCGCCGTCGCGGCGGACGCCGGGCTGGACCGCAGGCTGGTGGAACTGGTCAACCTGCGCGTGTCCCAGATCAACGGCTGCGCCTACTGCCTGAGCCTGCACACCAGGGCCGCGCTGCAGGCGGGCGACACCGCGCAGCGCCTGGGTGTCCTGGCGGCATGGCGCGACACCGAGTTGTTCACCCCACAGGAGCGTGCCGCCCTGGCCCTCGCGGAGGCCACCACCGACCCGTCGGACGCGGCCGTGCAGGAGAGCGCCTACGCGGCCGCCCGCGAGGCCCTGACGGACGATCAGATCTCGGCCGTGGTCTGGGTGGCCATCGCCATCAACGCCTTCAACCGCGTGTCCATCCTGAGCAAGCACCCGGTCCGGCCGGCCCCGGCGCAGCGGGAGGGGTGACGCGCCCCGCCCCGGGTCCGACCTTGCGGTCGTAGGCCACGGTGACCGGTGCGCAGTCGGACCAGCGTTCGGGGTGGGTGGCGGCGCGTTCGACGTGGGCCTCGGCGGCCATGGCGGCCAAGGGGTGCTCCACGGGCAGCGGTTCGAGGTCGAAGACGTCCGGTGCCGCGTCTGCGATCTGCGGACGCGCCGTCAGGCGGCCGAGGGTGCCGGTGGGGCGGGCCGGGCTTCGCTCCGGTTGAGATGTGGCCATTCGTATGGCGGAACGCGGCGCGCGTCGCCTTGTGTGGACAGGTTGCGCCGGATTGTCTGGGGCGCGTCAGCCAGCATGTCCGCCGTCGGCCAGAATGTCCTCTGGCGGCCGTTCCGGGAGCCATCATGCGTGCACGAAGCCTCTATGTCGCGGCCGCAGCCGCCATTCTCGGCCTGGTCCAGCCAGGCCTCGCCGCCGCGGACGGCGACCCCAGCACCACGGTCACGTTCACCGTCACGTCCGGCGCATTGTCGATGTCGGTCCCGGCCAGCGTCAGCCTGGGCTCGGGAGCGCCCGGCGCCACGATCAGCGGGGCGATCGGCCCCTGTACCGTCACCGACGACCGCGCCCTCCTTTCGGCCTCCTGGACGGTGACCGCGGCGGAGACGGACTTCGTGAACGGTCCGTCGACGATTCCCGCCGCCGACGGCACCTACTCGGTCGGGACGGTGACGACGACCGGCACCATCACCATCACCACGACGGACGTGACGCTGAGCAACTCCGCGCAGACAGTACTCACCGGGAGCGCCGGCGTCGGAGACAACACCGCGACGTGGAACCCGACAGTCGCCGTGAACGTGCCCGCCGGCGCCGTCGGCGGAACCTACACCGGAACGCTGACCCAATCCGTTGCCTGACGGAACGAAAGGCGCGCGCCGGTACTGGGTTCTCCTGCTGATGCTGGCCTTCGTGCAGGCCGCCGGGGTGATGCCGGCGGCGGGGCAGGAGGCACCCGCAGCGAATTCCCCCCAGGACCCGGCTGCGGGCAGGACCATCGCCATCAAGCTTCTCGACGCTCCGGAGAACCGCCGCGCCGATCCCAGAGCGCATGCCTACATCATCGACCACCTCGCCCCCGGCTCGACCATCGAACGGCGGGTGGAGATCACCAACAGGTCGTCCACACCGATGCACGTCAAGGTCTACGCCGCGGCAGCCGGCATCGCCAAGGGTGAGTTCACCTTCGCGCCGGAGCGCACCCCCGACGAGCTGACCGGCTGGACATCGTTCGATGCGGCGGACCTCGAGCTGGCGGCCTCCGAAACGGCGCGGGTGCGCACCACCGTTCGAGTGCCCGGGGACGCGGCCGCCGGGGAGCGGTACGGCGTCATCTGGGCGCAGCCGGTCGCCCCCACGGATCGCTCGCTCACTCTGACGGTGCTGGGCCGGGTGGGCGTGCGCATGTACATCGACGTCGGTCCCGGTGACGAGCCACCCTCGGACTTCACGATCGAACGGCTCTATCCGGCCCGAGCCCGCGACGGGCGGGGAGAGGTTCGCGCCCGGATCCACAACACGGGGGGTCGCGCCCTGGACATCAGCGGGGCACTGTCCCTCCTCGACGGGCCGGGTGGACCGCACACCGGACCGTTCTCGACCGGCAGGACGGGCGCCACACTGGCTCCCGGCGACAGCGGGGAGGTGGTCGTCCCGCTGGACGCAACGCTGCCGAACGGCCCGTGGACCGGGGAGCTCACGCTCAGAAGCGGCCTGGTCGAGCGCACCACCCGGGCCATCATCACCTTCCCGTCGACCCCCGGCAGCGTCGGAGCGGACGCCGCGTCGGTCTCCCTGCAAGGGGACTTCCCCACCTCGGTGGTGGCCTGGCTCTCAGCCCTCGCCCTCGCCGCTCTCTGCCTTCTGCTCTCCAGGTTCTTCCGGCGCCGTCGATGACCACTCCGACCATGACCCGCCCTCGCCGTCGGCCGATCTGCTCCTTGAGCGACGTATGACGGTCCTCGTCGAGCGTGTCACCGCTCCTTCTGCGCCGGCGTCGTCCTCGCCGGGGCGCCGACGTCGGCACACCTCTCGCCCGCCCCCTGCCGCACGGGTGCTGAAAGTCATGTTCATGCCACTATGAGTTTCCACGGCTTGGTATCGACGGTTGGAAGCGGAGATGTCGATGTTCGGACATGGGAGAGGGCGGGCCGGAGCAAGTCGCGGCACGGGAGGTACGGGCGGCACGTGGCGATCGCGGCTGAGGGCCCGGGCCCGGAGGGCGGGGGCGGTCACGCTGACCGGGCTGGCCGTCCTGCTGATCGTCCTGGCCACAACCTGGACCGCCACGCTTCAACCCACCCGCGTCGTCCAGGTCGGCTACGCGGCGACGCCGGTGGTCGAGCCCCTGATCGCCATCGGCCTCACCGAACCCGGTGGCACCACTGGCCCCGCCGGCACCGACCGCGCCGCCAGAGCCGGCAGCAGCGGCAGTACCAGCCTCGCGTTCACGGTCGTCCCGGTCAGCCTGACCATCGCCAAGAGGCACACGGACCCCTTCGTCAGCGGCGAGGACGGCGTCTACACCATCACTGTGGGTAACCTCGCGACGGCCAGCCCCACCAATGGCACCACGGTCACCGTCCACGACCTCCTCCCCGAAGGTCTTCGGGCCGACGGGATCGACGGCGCGGGATGGAACTGCGTTCCGGCCACCCTCACCTGTACGCGCAGCGACATCCTGCCTGCCGGGCACAGCTACCCACCCATCACCCTGAAGGTCGATGTCTCCTGCCACGCCCGTGAGCGGGTCACCAACACCGCTACCGTCACCGGAGGCGGTGACAGCACCACCCGCACCGCCACCGACCCCACCACGATCGAGCGCCACGGGCACGACGACGGGCACGACGACGACGGGCACGCCGGCCACGACGGGCATCATGACCACTGCGATGGCCACGACCACTGGTAGCACTCGGCCCGTGCGGACGTAGCGGGAGGTGGTGGAGGTCCTCCGTCTCTGCCGCGGACCTCCACCACCTCCCGCCCTGCCGGCGTGCTGGCCTGGCAGTCCGTCAAGTCGGCTGCGATCGTGTGCTCGTGTCGTCTCGGCGGCCGGTGGACGGTTCCCGGCTGCAGCCGGGTCCACCGCCACCGGTTCGGCTCGCTCGGCAGGTCGCCGATCCGGGTGACCCGGCGGTTCGAGGTCCGGCCGGTGGCGGCGAGGGCCTGCTGGGCGGCGGTGCCGTCCTGGTGGACGTAGTCCTGCACCTCCAGCGGGCAGCGGGTGATCTCCTCGAACTGGACCGCCCCGGCCCTCGGCCATGCCACGCAGCATCGGCGCGGGCACCAGCTCCTCCGAGACGAGCAGGGCGTAGTTCCACGAGTACTTGATCTGGTCCTCGATGGTCGCCACGCCGCCCTGCACGGTCAGCCGGTACGTGCCGCTGACCGCCGCCGCGATCAGCTCCGACAGCATGGACTTCGCGGTGCCCGGCTCACCGACCAGCAGCAGGCCGCGGTTGGTGGCCAGGGTCACCAACGCGCGCTCGACCAGGGCCGGGTCGCCGACGACCTTGCGGGCGATGCCGGCCGTCCCGTCACCGACGATGAACCGGCGGGCCGCGCGCAGGCTCAGCTCTCAGCCCGGCTGGTGGTGGTCGCGGTCCTCGGCGCGCAGCGCCGCCAGTTCCTCGGCGTACCGGACCTCGGCGGGCGGCCGCTGGAGCTGCTCCTCGGTGGTGCTCGTGGTCACGGCGGCCTTTCCCTGGTGGTCGTCGGTGAGGTGGCGAGGGGTCACAGCGCGGTCAGCTCGGTGAGGTCGGCGATCACCTCGGAGGCGGTCACCGGGTCGAGTTCGGCGAAGGTCGGGAAGGTCCGGTTGTGGGTCCAGTAGTCGCCCGGGCGGACGTCGAGCCAGACCGTCTCCACCCGCTGCTCGGGGTACACGTCGTGCATGCCGACCGCGATGCCGTGCTCCGGGGCGAGCACCACGTACCGGTCGGGTCCGACCCGGCGGGACAGCCAGCGCTCCACGCCCGCGTCCTGCGGCTCGCCGCGCCGCCAGCCGCGCCGCTCCATGCCGACCAGCCGGGCGGTCGGCAGCATCGGACCGTTCTCGAAGCGGGTCAGCCGGTGGCCCGCCCGCTCCTCGTCGCCCAGCGCGTACACCGGGCGGCCGAGCTGACGGAACGGCTGCAGGATCTCGTAGTCGGCGAACAGCTCCGACCAGGCGGCCAGGTCGTCGCCGAGCAGCAGCGGATGGGCCAGCCGGACGGTCGCCGAGTCGGGCAGCACGAACAGCCCGTCCTCGACGTCCGTCAGGGTGCGGTCCTCGGCGACCCGGAACGCCGTCGACGTGCCGTCCGCCTCGGCCAGCCACACCAGCCGGCGCACCAGGTGCCACAGCAGCGGATGGCCGACGAACAGCTGCCCGAACTCCTCGGCCGTCCAAGACCGCCGGGTGACCATCGCGTCCTCCAGCCGCCGGATCTGGTCCCCGGCCACCGTGCGGACGTCCTTCTTCAGCGTGGCGAAGCGCTTGCGCCCGGCCGGTGCCAGCTCGGCGTCGTCCCGCGCCCCGGGGGACGGCAGGTCCTTGCGGCGCACGCCGTCCGAATCCAGCACGAACGGCTTGAGCTGCTCGTCGAAGCCCACCGTGAAGGTCCGGGTGCCGTAGTCGACGACGGTGGTCCCGTCGGCGTCCAGCCCGAAGTCCGGCACCAGACGGTCCGACAACTGCTCGCCGGACAGGCCGAGACCGGCCGCCACCTCGGCGATCTTCTCCTGCGCCCGCGCCTTGAGCGCCTTGAACCTCACCCGCTGCGCGATGCCGTGCAGGTGCAGCAGCGCCACGTCGCTGCCGATCGCGGCCAGCACCTCCAGGCCGTCCACCGCGCGGTGGTGCGCCCCCTCGCCCGGCCACGCCCGGAGCACCGGCGTCAGCAGCCGGACCGTCCCGTCGTCGCCCAGCCGGCCGAGCGCGTGCAGCGCCCACCCGTCCTCGGGCGGCATGCCGGCCAGCCGCCACTGCTCGAACACGGCCCAGCCGAACTCCGTCAGCGACCGGGGCTCGCACACCTGCGCCACCTGGTCGAGACCCGGGTAGAACGCGCCGGGCTTGGACAGCGCGAGCATGGTGAGCAGGTGCCGCACCGACTCGGCGGGCAGCGCGCCCCCGCCGCCGCGCACCAGCAGCTGCGGCAGCATCATCGGTTCCGCCCAGTCGCCCGGCCGGGGCAGCTTCGCGGGCAGCACGTTCACCAGCGGATCGGCGGACAGCAGCGCGCCCACCACCTCCGCCGCCTGCGGCCCGTACTCCCCGGCCACCGCGCACACCGCCGGCGCGCCGTGCGCGCCACTGATCAGGCGCAGGGCGTGCTCGGCGTTGCGCCGGGCCACGCCGGCCTTGCCGACCGCGGCGGGAACCAGCAGCCGGGCCG
The DNA here is from genome assembly GCF_040651175.1 of Kitasatospora sp. NPDC048540. Taxonomy (NCBI): domain Bacteria; kingdom Bacillati; phylum Actinomycetota; class Actinomycetes; order Kitasatosporales; family Streptomycetaceae; genus Kitasatospora; species Kitasatospora sp. NPDC048540. The sequence goes on along the minus strand of NZ_JBEZIR010000098.1, from coordinate 24,530 downwards.
CGTCCGGCCCGTGCCGGACGAACCAGGAACGGGCGGTATCCCCGGCCGACTTGAGCCGCACCAGCCAGTCCGCCATCGTCCCGGCCACCCGGACGTCCAGGTACGGCAGCAGCAGGGACGCGTGGGCGGCCGGGTTGTGCAGCGCGGCGGCCAGCATCGGCTCCAGCGCGTCCGTTCCGAAGCGGGCGGCGACCCGGCGCAACGCGCCGGTGGCCTCCCAGATGTACTCACCGCCGCGCCACTGCGCGATCAGCGGCCGGCCCAGCTCCTCGTCGCCGTACGCGAACAGCCCCACCTCCTCGTGCCTGTTGGAGCCACGACCCGCCCCGGACCGGCCGTTCGCCGCCCGGACGGTGTCGGCGATCCGCTGCCAGTCGCCGTCCGACCAGCGCGCGTACCAGGACTCCGAGACCGCCCACGCCTCCCGCTCGCCCGGCAGCCAGCTCAACCGAGGCCCGTCCGGGGCGCCGAGGCCGGCCAGGACGCGGGGCTTGGCGGTGGAGCGCGGCCGGGTCCACGGCGGGCTGGTGAGCAGCTCGGGCAGCGCGTCGGCGGCGACCTCCGGCACCCGCTCGCCGACCTCGGTGAGCGGCTCCACCACGGCCGCCTGCTCCGGCGTCAGCGCCGGCAGCAGCTCGAGCGCGGCCGCGCGGTGGGCGGCGACATGGGAGGCGAGCAGCTGACGGACCGCGGCCGGCGCGGCGGGGGCGGCCGCCGCCTCCGCGAGGAGGCGCACCGCCCGCCGGGGGAACCGGCGCATGGCCGCCACCAGCGCGCTGCGGGCCGCCTTGTCCTGGGCCTGATGGGCCAGCAGACCACGGAATGCCTCGTCCGACGGCAGCTCGGCGAGCGCGACCAGCAGGGACTTGCGCCGGTCGCTGTACAGGTAGTCCTTGTCCAGGGCGTGCAGCAGCAGTGCCGCGGTGTAGCCGCCGAGCCCTTCCGCGACGGTGGCGATGACCTCCGCCGACCAGCCGTCCCAGCCGAGGCCCGGGAGGCCGGCCAGCGCCTCGAGCGGCTCGGCCGAGGAGAGCGAACACAGCAGCATCGACCACGCGTCCGAGCCCAGGCGGCTGCCCCACGAGCAGCACTCGGCGGCCCAGTCGTGCTCGGAGGGCACCAGGTAGGACACCACCACCTTCCGGTCCATGTCGGTCCGGCAGGCGGCCAAGGCCTCGACGACCTCGTGGTGGACGTCCGCCTCGCACCCGGCCAGCAGGACGCGGACCCGGTCCGCAGCCGGACGGTACGTCACGGAGGTCCGGTACCGCTGCTTGACCTTCCCGAGCCGCGGATTGACCCGCCGCGAACCGGACGAGTCCCAGGTCACGGCGGTGTGCAGCAGTTCGACGACCGCTGTCGCCGCGAACGGCAGGCCGTGCTCCACCACCCAGGCGTCCACCGCCCGGCGGTACCCCTCCGCCGAGTCGGCGACCAGCGCCGCCACCACGGCGGCACCGATCGGGTCGGCGCCGCCGTCCAGGTACGACCGGGCGGCCCCGACCAGGTGGGCCTCGCTCTGCGGAGAGGCCATCGCCTGCTCCACCCACGCCGCCTGCTCCGCCGCGGTGGCGCGGAACTTCTCCGGCGCGGTCCCGGCGGGCGCGGTCGTCGGGCGGGGCACGCCACCGCGCCGGGGGATCAGCGCCCGGCGCCAGGCGTCCGGCAGCACGAAGGTGTCCTCGTCGACCGGGGCGTCCACCGGCTCGGGGGCGGTGGCGGGCTGCGGGACGGGGGCCGCATCGGCGCCGGTCTCGCGGTAGCCCTTGCGCTCCTTCTCGGCGACCGTCCTGGCGAAGTGCGCCTGCGCCCCCTCCGCGGTCGGGAACTCCTTGCTCTGCTCCCGCCCGTCGGTGCCGCACCGGCCGTAGCGCACGGTCACCACGGCACCGTCGACCGCGGCCTCCCAGAACTTGTCCGAGCCGCCCTCGACGAACTCCCAGCGCCGCACAGCCCCGCCCCTCTCCTCGCACAGGTGATCAGGTGAGGAACAGTAGCGAGGCCCACCGACAGACCACCCGGCAGGCGCCCGGCACTCGTGGGCGCTGGTCGGAGCCACGCGGGGGAGCTCCCGCGCGCGGCGTCGGGCGGTGACTCTGCGCACCGGGCGCGGCCGCCGGTCCGGTCGGGTCGGACCTCGCGGTCGTGGGCCACGGGCACCGGTGCTGATGCGCCGCCCGAAGAAGATCAGCCCAGGGCGGTGAGGAGCGTGTTGAGCGCCTTGACCTCGGCTGCCTTGTCCGGCTTCGACGCGCGCAGCGCCTTGAGGGCCCGGTCGATTTCGCCGTCGAGGAGGGTCCAGGCCTGCTGGTTCGTGGGTTGCAGGGTGGGCTGGTCGTCGTCCCAGGCCTTCTCGAGGTCGGTGATCCGGGCGGTTGCGGCCGCCTGGTCGCCGGAGTTCAGCTTGGCGAGGGTGTCCGCGGTGATCGTGCGGAACTTCGCGACCTCGGCGGGCGGGAACGAAGACGTCGCCCTCCGAGCGGAACAGGAAGACACGATGCGAAGCGAACGACGGACACGCGTGGCGGGTGTCCGGTGATCGACTGGTTCCATGCGGCCGTGCTCGGCCTGATCCAGGGGCTCACCGAGTTCCTGCCGGTATCCTCCAGCGCCCACCTGCGGGTCTTCTCCGCACTGCTGGGCTGGGACGACCCCGGTGCCGCCTTCACCGCGGTCACCCAGCTCGGCACCGAGTCCGCGGTCCTGATCTACTTCCGCCGGGACATCGCCGCGATCGTCTCCACCTGGATCCGCTCCCTGTGGACGCCGGCGCTGCGCCGCGACCGGAACGCCCGGATGGGCTGGTTCGTGATCGTCGGCACGCTCCCGATCGCGATCCTCGGGAAGCTGTTCCAGACCACGATCGAGACCCAGCTGCGCGACCTGCGGATCATCGGCACCACACTGATCCTCTTCGGCGTGATCCTGGCGGTGGCGGACCGCACACGCGCGATCCGCGGCGCCCGCGGGATCGACTCGCTGACCTTCCCGCACGCACTGGTCTACGGCGCGGCCCAGTCGCTGGCGCTGATCCCGGGCGTCTCCCGTTCGGGCGGCACGATCAGCGCGGGCCTCTTCCTCGGCTACAGCCGCGAGGCCGCCGCCCGCTACTCCTTTCTCCTCGCCGTCCCCGCCGTGCTGGCGTCCGGAATCCTGGAGCTCTTCAAGATAGGCGAGGGCCCGGCGCCCGCCTGGGGACCGACGATCCTCGCCACGCTGATCGCCTTCGCGGTCGGCTACGCGGCCATCGCCTGGTTCCTGAAGTACATCTCCCACCACAGCTTCTTGCCGTTCGTGATCTACCGCATCCTGCTGGGAGTCCTGATCATCGGCCTGGTCACCGCCGGGGTGCTGGCCCCGAACGCGGGCGCGGTCCACCAGCCGCCCCACCCCGGGCAGGGCCGTCGCGAGTGGTTCCTGAAGACACCTTCAGGTCTTCAGGAACCCTTCAGCGCCGCTCGGCCATGCTGGACATGACTGTTCGGACACGATGCCGTCGGCCGGCGGCTCCACTCGGAAAGGCACCGGACGATGCTCACCTCCTCGGCCCTGCTGGCCGTCAACCCACTGGACGCCGGCTCACTGCTGGCCGCGTTCGGCGCGCTGGGCATCGCTGTGATCATGTTCGCGGAGACCGGCCTGCTCGTCGGCTTCTTCCTCCCCGGCGACTCGCTGCTGTTCACCGCCGGCCTGCTGTGCACCACCGGCGCCCACAGCGGCCCCCACCTGAACCTCGGCCAGGTCCTCGCGGCCGCCGTGGTCGGCGCCCTCGCCGGCGCGCAGACCGGATACCTGATCGGGCGCCGCGGCGGCCCCGCCCTGCTCGCCCGCTCCCGCAACAGACACCTGCACGACGGCGCGGAGCGCGCCGAGGAGATCCTCACCCGCTACGGCCACGGCAAGGCCATCGTCCTCGCCCGCTTCGTCCCGGTCGTGCGCACCGTGCTCAACCCGCTGGCCGGTGCGCTCGGCGTCAAGGTCCGCACCTTCACCCTGTGGCAGGTGGTGGGCGGGCTGGCGTGGACGGTCGGCCTGGTCATGGCCGGGTACGCGCTCGGCTCCTCGATCCCGAACGTCGACCACTACCTGCTGCCGATCGTCGCCGTCGTGGTCGTGGTGTCGCTGCTGCCGCTGGTCCTGGAGATGCTGCGCTCCCGTCGACAGGCGAAGGCCCGTTGAGCGGCCCCACGACCACGCTCGCGCTCGACGGCCGCCCGATCGACGGCGGCCTGTACCAGCGCATCGACCAGTGGGCCCAGCACCTCCCGGTGCCGGTGCAGCACGCCGTCGCCGCGTTCTCCGCCTACGGCCTGGCCCTGGCCGCCGTGCTGATGCTCCTCGGCTGGTGGCGCGCCCGGCGTACCGACAGCACGGCGGTCGCCCGGGCGCTCGCCGCGCCGCTGGTGGTCGTCGTCGCGTTCGCCGCCGACACCCTCCTCAAGTCCGTGCTGCGCGAGCCCCGCCCGTGCCAGGTGCTGGACGCCGGGCGCACCCTCGAGGCGTGCCCCGCCGCCGGGGACTGGTCGCTGCCCAGCAACCACACCGTCATCGTCTTCGCCGCAGCCGCCGTGCTGTGGCAGGTCGATCGCCGGCTCGGCGGGCCCGCCCTGCTGCTCGCGCTCGCGATGGGGGTCTCGCGGGTGCTGGTCGGCGTCCACTACCCGCACGACGTCGCCCTCGGCGCGGCGGTCGGCCTCGCCGCCGGGTACGGCCTCGGCCTGCTCGCCGGCCGCGCCGCACCGCTGGTGGAACGGGCCCGCGATGGGCGGCTGCGCCGATGGCTGACCGTATGACCGCACGGCAGTCGGCGCCCTGGATCGCGGCCTGCGCCGTGGCGTTCGCCGGCATCGCCGTGGTGCTCGACGCGAACCACCGGCCGTCCGCCGCGGTCACCACCGCCGAGGCCGTCACCTCGCTCGGCACCGGCGCCTTCCCGTACCTGATCGCGCTCGCGGCCGGCGTCGTGCTCGTCCGCGCTCACCGACCCCACCGCTCCGGATGGGCCGCGGCCGCACTGCTGCTCGCTCCCGTGCTCTGGCTGGTGGCGGGCCAGCTGCTGCGGCAGACCCTGATGCACGGCCTCGGAAGGCCGCGCCCGCCCGCTGCGGACTGGGCGTTCACCCCCTCCGGGTTCGCCTTCCCCTTCGGCCACGCCTTCACCGCCGCCACCTGTGCCGGACTGCTCGCCCTCGCCGCGTACTTCTTCTTCCGCAAGCCCGCCACGACCACCGCCGAGCCCCCGAGGGCGGAACCCCGCACGGCCGGGCCCACTCCCTGACGCCGGGCCACGCGGCGCAGCCATCGGCCACGCGGCGGCGACGGTGCGCTCGGGCGTCGGCTCGTCGGCCTCGTTGCTGCGGGCAGCGGCGAGTACCCAGGCGGGCGGGCCGTTGGCCCCGGCCATCGCTGCGAGCCGGTGCTCGCCCTGGGCGGTGTGGGCGGTTCCCGCGGCCAGCACGGTCGTTCGCAGAACCGCGGGGACCTTCTCCTGGCCTTGGCGCCACGCAGTGCGGACCCTTCCGCGGCGGCGGCAGCCTCGGCCTCACGGATCTGCTAAAGGGCCTCGGCGGTGTGAGGGTGTCGGCCTGCACCCAGATCTGCTGGGCCTCGCGGTCGGCGGATTGGACGGTGCGCTCGGTGTCCGCCTCGGCCCGGGTCAGACCTTGCGGTCGTAGGCCACCGTGACCGGTGCGTGGTCTGACCAGCGCTCGGGGTGGGTGGCGGCGCGTTCGACGTGGGCCTCGGCGGCCATGGCGGCCAGGCCCGGGGTGGCCATCTGGTAGTCGATGCGCCAGCCGGCGTCGTTGTCGAAGGCGCGGCCGCGGTAGGACCACCAGGAGTACGGGCCGGGCTGGTCGGGGTGGAGGGCGCGGACCACGTCGACGTAGCCGGTCTCGTCGAGGACCCGGGTCAGCCAGGCGCGCTCCTCGGGAAGGAAGCCGGCGTTCTTCTGGTTGGTCTTCCAGTTCTTGAGGTCGTCCTCGCGGTGGGCGATGTTCCAGTCGCCGCAGACCAGCACCTCGCGCCCCTCGGCGGCGGCGTCGGCCCGCAGCTGGGCGAGGTGGACGATGAACTCCGCCATGAAGCGTTCCTTCTCGTCCTGGCGTTCGGTGCCGACCTCGCCGGACGGGAGGTAGAGGCTGGCGACGGTCAGCCCAGGCAGGTCGATCCGGGCGTACCTGCCCGAGTTGTCGAACTCCTCGGAGCCGAATCCGATCACGGTCTGCTCCGGGACGCGCCGCGAGAGCACGGCGACCCCCGCCCGGCCCTTGGCGGCGGCCGGCGCCCACACCGCGTGCCAGCCCTCGAGCTCCAGCACCTCGGCGGGGATCTGCCCGGGCTCGGCCCGGACCTCCTGGAGGCACACCACCTCGGCCTTGGTGGCGGCCAGCCACTCGACCAGACCCTTCTTGGCGGCGGCCCGGATCCCGTTCACGTTCACTGTCGATACCACGATCACCCCGCGAGGGTACCGGACCGACGCGAACGACCCGGGCCCCTTCCGGGGTGCGGACGGCCGCCCGCAGGCCCCCGTCATTGGTCTTGACCATCTCGCGCGGCAAGCCCTAGGGTCACTTACTGCAAAGACCTTTAATAAAGAAGGACGGATAAAGCCCGCCCTCCCCACCTGCCGAAACACCGGGGAGGCCAGGGCGGCACTCCTTCAGGGTGGAGGACACGGTGGCTCAAGCGGTGGCTCAAGGACAGCTCGCGGCGGTGCCGGAGCCGAAGTACTGGCACCTTCGCACGGTGCTGGTCCGCACCATCGACGCCGAGTTCTCCACCGGCCAGATCCTGCCCAACGAGCGCGAGCTCGCGGCCCGCTTCGGCGTGGCCCGGGCCACCCTGCGCCAGGCCCTCGACCAGCTGGAGCTGGAGGGCCGGCTGGTCCGCCGCCGTGGCATCGGCACCCTGATCGCCGCCCCGCGGGCCGCCGTCCCGGTCAACAGCAGCGAGGAGGGCTGGCCCGGCACCGCTCGCACCCAGTCCTGGCGCGTCATCGACTGCGCGAGCGCCCCCGCGCCCGCCCAGCTGGCCGCCGCGCTCGGTGTCGCCGAGGGCGCGCTCGTACACACCGTGCGCCGGGTGCGGATGCTCCAGGGCGTGGCCGTTGCCACCGAGTCCCTGCACGTGCCGGACTCCGCGGTGCCGCGCCTGCCCGCGCTGCCGCACCTGGTCGGCGCCACCGGCGAGGCCGACCGGGCCCGTTCGGTGCTGCGCCAGCTGGAGCGGCTCGGGGTCGACGGCGAGTCCCGCTCGGTCGAGCTGGGCGTGGCCGAGGCCGAGCAGGCCGCACTGCTGGAGCGCCCGCCGGGCACCCCGGTGCTGGTGGTCACCACCCAGTACGCGGCCGGCGGCCGGCTGGTCGCGCTGGCCGTCTCCACCTACCGTGCCGACACCTGCAAGCTCACCTTCGGCGAGACCGGCCTGGTCGAGGTCACCCCGGTCCAGTCGGAGACCCCGGTCCGCTCCGCCTCCTGACCCGTCGCTGCCAACCGCCGCGCCCCGCCCCGGACTGTTCCGGGACGGGGCGCCGTCGTACCCCGGGCACACGAGCCCGGCTCGGCGGCAGCGGGTCAGCGGCCCTGGCCGGCCGGCGGGTCGACGGCGAACAGCTGCTCCTCGACGTGGTCCAGCGCCACCCGCAGCGCCCCCATCGCCACCACCTCCGAGCCGAGCGCGGCCGGCGCCACCTCGGGCGCCCGCAGGGTGAACAGCGCCAGCTGCTCGCGCAGCGGCTCCAGCACCCCGTCCAGCCCGGCCGCCCACCCGCCGACCACCACCAGCTGCGGATCCAGCGCCAGCACCAGCGCCGCCACGTCGTGCACCAGCCGCCGCAGGAACCGGTCGGTGGCCACCTGCGCCACCTCGTCGCCCTCGCGCGCGAGGCGCAGCACCCGGGCCACCGCGGCCTCGTCCAGCGGATCCAGCGGCTTGCCGGTGGTGGACAGCAGCCGCTCGGGGGTGGCCTCCTGGCCGAGCAGGTGCAGCGCGCCGATCTCGCCGGCCGCGCCGCCGTACCCGCGGTGCAGCCGGCCGTTGATCAGCGACCCGGCGCCGGGGCTCAGCCCCGCCATCACGAACACCACGTCGCCCTTGCCGACCGCCGCGCCCTTCCAGTGCTCCGCGATGGCGGCCAGGTTGGCGTCGTTCTCGATCACCACCGGGCAGCGGAACGAGCGGCGCAGCCGCGCCCCGATGTCCAGCCCGGTCCAGCCGGGCATCGCGGTGCCGAGCTGCACGGTGCCCTCGCGGTCGACGATGCCGGGGGTGCCGACGGCCACCGCCCACAGGCTGTCCCGGGAGATCCCGGCCTTGCGCAGCACCTCGGCGACCATCGTGCGGACCAGCCCGAGGCGTTCCTCCGCCTCCAGCGTCTCGTCCACCGGCCGGGCGTGGGTGCCCTGCACCTCGCCCGCCAGGTCGGCCAGCACGATCCGGATGTCGTGCACCCCGATCTCCACGCCCAGCACGTGCCCGGCCTCGGCCCGGAACCGGAACCAGCGCGCCGGGCGGCCCCGCTGACGGCCGCTCTCCTGGCTGTGCTCGACCTCGGCGACCAGGCCGGCCTCGAGCAGCCCCTCGATCACACCCTCCACCGTCGGCCGGGACAGGCCCGTGTCGCCGACCAGCTGGGTGAGCGTCACCGACTGCCCGTCCCGCAGCGCGCGCAGGGTGACCGCCGCGTTGATCCGACGCAGCAGCGAGGAGTCCCCTCCGGTGAGCCGATCCGCCAAGTCGCTGCCCTTCCGCTTCGCGCGACAGCCCTGGCGCGCGGTGCCGAGTGCGCGGTCCGCCCCGGTGCGGTGGTGTCGCTGCCGGGGATGCCGCGGGAGTCCGCCCCCGGCATGCACGGCACGTCGGCACGGCACGCCCGGAGGCACAGCCGGGAGCCTACTCGGCGGCCCTGCGCCCCGCGAGCGTTTCCGCAGCTCATAACGGCTTCGGTATCGAACCGGTAGGTATCCCGTGATCGCTCCGTGAGGTCGGGGACGCTCAGGGTGACCCCCCGGCCGGGGTCCGCGCCCGCCGCTCCCGGCCCGCGCGGGGCAGTTGGCGACCGGCGGGACGTACGGGACCGATCCGTGGGACGGGCGGGACCGGGCGGTGGCACCGGGGAGTACGGCGGAAACCGCTTTGCCACCATCCCGGCACCGAAACCACAATCGCGACCATGCCCCGAACCACCGACGACCACCCGGACCACTCGGATCACCCTGACCACCCGCCGCACCTGGGCGGCGACCCCGCCGTACCGGACGCCGTCGACCGGCTGCTCGCCGAACTCGACCCGCTCCCGCACCCGCTGCGCCTGCGTCACCTGGCCCGGACCGCCCACGCCCTCGCCGCCGCCGGCGGCCTGCCCGCCACACTGGCCGAACTCGACCGCCGGGGCCGGTACGGGCGACGGCTGGCCGCACTGGCCGCCGCGGACGGCCGCTGCACCCCGTACCTGGCCGGGCGGCTGGCCGACCCCGACGACGTGGTGCGCCGCTACGCTCGGCGCGCCCTGCGGCGCCCGGAGTTCCCGTCGGCCGCGATCGAGGCCGCGTACCGGGACGCCCCGGCACTGGTCCGCACCGAACTCGCCAGCGCGCTGCTCGCCGTCGGCCGGGCCGCCACGGCCGACCGGCTGGTGGAGCAGGCCCGCGAGTGGTGGGGAGAGCGCGACGCCGCCCGCCTGCTGCCCGCCTGCTCACCGGGAACCGCCGCCCGGCTGCTGCCCGGGCTGGCCCACGCCGTCCACCACTGGGGCCGGCTGGGCCGCTACCAGCCGCAGGCCGTCCTCGCCCTCGCCGAACGCGAACTCGCCCACCTGCCCGCCATCCTGAGGACCATGTGGTGGGAGCAGCGCGCCCACGGCGTGGCCGCCGCCTGCGCCGCCGACCCTCACCGGGTGCTCGCCCTGCTCGAACGGTACGGCCCCGGCCAGCTCGCCGGACCGTTCCGGTGGCAGCTCGCCACCCTGGCCGCGGCCGACGCCGAACGCACCGTCCGCCTCCTGACCGGCCCTCACCCCGGCACCGACCTGCTTCCGCTGCACCTGGAACCGGCGGCGCTGCGCAGGCTGGCCGCGGCCGACCCGCCGTCCCTGCCCGCCCTCGGCCGCCGGTGGCTGGACCACCCCGACCGGCTGGCCGCGCTGCTCGGCGCGCTGCCGCCGCACCGGCGCGCCGCCTGCTACGACGCCGTCACCGCCGACGCCGGACCCGACGGCCCGCACCGCACCGCGCAGGTCCTGGCCACGCTGCCGTCCGAACGCCGCCACACCGAGGCCCGCCGCCGGGCGGCCCGGGCCCGCGCCGAGTCCTGGTCGGCGGCCGAGCGGCTGGCGACGCTGGCCCTGCTCCCGGCCGGCGAGGCCGGGCCCGCGCTGCTGGCCGCCACCCGGGCACCCGAACCCGTGACCCGGGCGGCGGCCTGGCGCGGCCTGGCCGCCAACGCCGGGTACACGCGTGACGACGACGCCCGCCGAACCCTCCTCGCTGAGATGGCCGCCCGGCTGCCCAAGGAGCGCGACCGGATCCGGACGGAGGCCCTGGAGGCGTTGGTACGCCTCGCCCGCCGCACGGCACCCTTCACCGCCGCGGACACCGACCCGCTCGACCGCATCGCCCGGGACGTCCTGGCGGCCCCCGACAGCTCCGACGCCTCCCGTACCGCGCTGCGGGACCTCGCCGTCACGGTGATCACGGCCGGCACGCTGATCGCGGCCGACAGCCCGGCGGGCGACCGGTCGCCGCTCGGCTGGGCCGCCCGTACGCTCGCCGAGCTCGCCGCGGGCCCCGGACCGGTCGGACTCGGACACCTCGACCGCACCCTGCGCAGGGGCCGGGAACAGCTGGTCCTCACGGCCCTGCGGCCCCGGCTGGGGACCGACCCCGGCCGACGGCTGCTGTTCGCGCTCACCGACGCCCTCGGCCGCCGCTCCCACCGGCTGCCCGAACTCCAGGACCTGCTGGCGGCGGCGGTGCGCGACGGCGACGACGAGACGTTCCGGGCCGCCGCGCGGCGGTGGCTGGCGGCACCGGCCACCAGGTCCGGGCGCGTCGCCGAGCTGCTCGCCCGGGAGCCCTCCGCGATCGTGCTGCCCGAGGTCCTGGCGGAGGTCACCGCCCGCCGCACCGACCTGCTGGACCCGCTGCTCGGCGATGCCCCGCCCGTCAGACGGTTCCTGCCGGACCCCGCCCGTCGGCCACACCTCGGCCCGCGCCACGCCGACCGTCTGCCGCCCCGCCGGCAGCAGGCCGCCGTCCGGCTCGCCCGGACCGTCGCCGAGGACGTCTCCCGGACGCAGCGCGAACGGGCCGACGCCCTGCGTACCGCCGCGGCCTGCCCCGACCACGGCCGCGCCCTGCTGCTGGAGTTCGCCGGATCGTCGGACCTGATGCGGCCCGGGACCGCGCTGGCCGGGATCGCGCTGGCCGGACTCGCCGCGACCGGCGACCCGGCCGCAGCCCTCGCCGGGCTGGCCGCCCACACCGACGACGATGCCCGGGCCCGGGCCGCCGGCCACGCGGCCGACCGGATCGCCGCCCGCACACCGGCAGGTCAACTCGCCTTCACGCTGGACGAGTTGACAGCGGCGATCGGCAAGGAAGAGGTCGCCGCCCGCAAGCAGGCGGTCCGGCTGTACGCCCGGTACCTGCCGCCGGACCGGGCGGCGGCCGCGCTGGCCGACGCCTATCGCGTACCCGGGCAGCACCCCGATGTCCTGAGCCTCATCGTGCGCCGGGCCGTCGGGCTGCTCGGCACCGAGCCGGTCCGGGACCTGCTGGCGGAGGCCGCCGCCACCGGGACACCCCGGGTGCGGCTGGCGCTGCTCACCGACGACCCACTCGGCCTGCCCGAGGCCCACCGGCCGTACTACGCCCGGCTGGTGGCCGGGCTGGCCGGCGGGCGACCGGGTGAGGAGGGCGAGAGCGTCCGGCACGCCGCGGTCTGGGCGATGCGGCACTGGGCCGGCTACGCGCCGGAGACCGCCGACGTCGTCCGGCACGCGGTCACCGACCTGTCCAGCCGGTCGGGTTGGCAGTCCGCGGCGCTCGTCCTCGGCGGCCTCGCCGACTCCGGACAACCCCACCCGCTCGGTGGTGCAGCCCCCGGCAGCCTCCTGCACCGCACCCTCGCCGAGCTGGCCGCCGCCACCCTCGCCCCGGGCGGGCCGGAGGAGACCGGCCGCGACCTGCCGGCCCTGCGGCGCCTCGACCACCTGGTCGAGCAGGGGATACGCCGCCCCGAGATCCTGACGGCGGCCGCCGAGCACCTCGCGCACGACCCCGAACTCCTGCCCGCACGCGTCACCCTGCTCCGCCGGGCCGTCGACCCGCACGCCGCCCTCCCCGACCTGACCCGCGCCCTGGGCGCGCTGGCCGCCGCCCACGCGGGCCGTCCGGCACTGGCCGCCGAGAGCGCCCGTCAACTCGCCGCCCACCTCGGCCACCACGCACCCTGGCCCGATCCGGACGCCGTGCTCGCCGCGGCCGAGCGGCTCACCGCCGACGGCGGACTCGCCGCGGGCCTGCTGGCGACCGCCGTGATCGAGGCTTGCGCGACCGTCTCCGGCCTGTCGCCGCACTGGCGTGCCGCGCTGCACACGCTTCGCCGCCACCCCGTCCCCGACGTCCGCTTCGCAGCCAGGAAGGTGTACGCCGCCGCCGACTGACCCGCCCGGCCCGCCCGTCGGTCTGCCACGCGGCCGCCCGCAGCCGCGCGGGAGACCGACGGCCGGGCCGTATGCTGCGGAGATGCCGAACGAGCTTCGCACCTCCCCCCGGATCGACGCAGTGATGTCCGAAGCGATGATGTCCGACGCGGCCTTCGTCCGGGCGCACACCCGCCCGACCCCCGTCCCGTTCGTCCCCGAGGTCGGCCTGCACATGGCCGACGACGCCATCACCCTGTGGGAGACCACCGAGTCGGCGCGCGGCGAGATCGGTCTGCCGCCACCGTTCTGGGCCTTCGCCTGGGCCGGCGGCGTCGCGGTCGCCCGGTACGTCCTCGACCACCCCGAGCTGGTGGCCGGGCGCACCGTGCTCGACCTGGCCGCCGGGTCGGGGCTGATCGGGATCGCCGCCGCGCTGCGCGGCGCGCGGTCGGTCCGCGCCGCCGAGATCGACGCCTACGCCGTCGCCGCGATCGGCATCAACGCCGAGGCCAACGGCGTCCTGATCGACGCGGCCGCCGAGGACCTGCTCGACGGCGACGGCGGCCCGGCCGAGGTGGTGCTCGCGGGGGACGTCTTCTACGAACGGGCGATGGCCGCCCGGTTCCTGCCCTTCCTGGAACGCGCCCGGGCCAGGGGAGCCGTCGTGATCGTCGGCGACCCGGGCCGCGCCTACCTGCCCCGCGAACGCTTCACCGCACTGGCCGCCTACCAGGTCCCGGTGGTGGCCGACCTGGAGGACACCGCCCTCAAGGCCACCACCGTCTGGCAGCTCGCCGCCGCCCGCTGACGCCCTTCGGCCGACACCCGCCGCCGACACCCGTCGCGGGCGCCGTCCGGGTGGTGGAATTCCCCGGGCGGCGCGGGTCCCCGCTGGTAGACAGTGCGGCATGGCCGACACCGTGATCCGTACCGCCGTCCTCGACGACATCCCCGCGCTGCTGGCGTTCTGGGCCCGGGCCGCCGAGGGCACCAGCATCAGCGACGACCCGGCCGGGGTGGCCGCTCTGATCACCCGCGACCCGCAGGCGCTGCTGCTCGCCGAACACGACGGCGCCCTGGCCGGCACGGTGATCGCCGGGTTCGACGGGTGGCGCTGCCACCTCTACCGCCTCGCCGTCGACCCGGACCGGCGCCGCCGGGGCATCGGCGCGGCGCTGCTCGCCGCCGCCGAGGCCCGGTTCGAGGCGCTCGGCGGGCGGCGTGCCGACGCGATGGTCCTCGACCACAACGAACTCGGCCGCACCGCCTGGCGGGCCGCCGGGTACCGCCCCGAGGAGCAGTGGAGCCGCTGGGTCAAGCCGCTCGGCTGAGACCTGTCGCTGAACGGGCCGTCACTGGACGACCAGGGTGCCGTGCATGTTCGGGTGGATGGTGCAGATGTAGGCGTAACTACCGGGCTGGGACGGCGCGGTGATGGTGGCGGAGTCGCCGGGGCTCAGGACACCGGTGTCGAAGCCGCCGCCCGCGCTGGCGCTCAGCGTGTGCGAGGTGGAGTCCTGGTTGGTCACCGTGATCCGGGCGCCGGGCCCGACGGTGAGCGGCGTCGGGTTGAACGCGAAGTCCTTGATGGTGATGGACGCCGACCCGACCGGCCCCGAGGACGACGCGGAAGCCGAGGCGGAGGCCGACGCCGAGGCGGACGCCGAGCCGGACCCGGACGCCGAGGAACTCGGTCCGGACGAGCCCGCGGAACTCGCCGGAGCGCTGGCGGAACCGGACGTGGTGGTCGAACTCTTGCTGCTGGAACAGGCGGCCAGCAGCAGCGCCGCCGCACCGCCGCCGAAGCCCAGCAACAGCTGCCGCCGGGAGCGGATGGCATCCCCGATCATCGGACCTCGCTTCGTCACGTCCACCCGACCGGAACGGGCGGTAGACGGCCAGCGTCCGCCAGAACGGCCCGTCGGCCACGCGTACACACCAGGCCGGGCCGCACCGGTCACCGGGACGGCCGAGCGGACCGGCCGTACCCGCGGGTGCCGGACCGGGGGACGGCCGGGCCGGGGAGACCGGCCGCCCCACCGGGGATCGGGCGGCGCCGCGCGGACGGCGGGGACAGGGGGACCCCACCGGCCGCGCGGCACGAGACGGGCCACCCGGCCACCGCCGGTGCCTGCGCCTCACCTCTTTCAGCGCCGCGCCGCACGCCCGTGTCACACCCCGGCGAAAGATTTTTTCGAGCACCCGCGGTGACCGGGTGCCAGACGGCTGCGGGAGGTGTGAGAAGGCGGAGATCTGAGAAGGCGGCGACCGGCGCTGGACCGGGTGGCGACGGCACACCCCGGGCCCGGTGAAGACCGGGAGTCGCTGCTACCGCCGTGCGGTACGGGCTCCGTCCCAGGCACGGTCGTCCCAGGCACGGTCGACCCCGATGGGGTCCTACCGGCGCGAGGCGCTACCCGCACCCGTGCCGCGACCGCCCGCCGCAGGCGGCGGCACCGGCGCGGTGGCCGTGCCGCCGGCCGCGGCTACGGCAGCGGCGGGACGAAGCGGGCGGTGAAGGACAGGACGTCCCAGGCGCCGCCGAGTTCCGGGGCGAGGGCTGCGTGGGCCAAGGTGCGGAACGGGGCTCCGCCCTCGGCCGCCGCGCCCTGGGGGACGGCGCCGAGCAGGGGTGCCCCGGCGACGGCGGGGAGGTCGGCGAGGTTGCAACGGGCGGCGAGGTCGGGGTCGGTGGGCCAGGACCCGACCACCACACCGCGGACGGCGAGGCCGCGGGCGGACAGCGCCTCGGCGGTGAGCGCCGTGGTGTTCAGCGTGCCGAGGCCCGCCGCGGCGACCACCAGCACCTCGACGTCCAGGCCGAGCGCCCGGGTGGCGAGGGCCATGTCCGCCAGCGTGTGCCCGGCCTCGTCGTAGCGCACCAGCAGCCCGCCGGCGCCCTCGACCAGCACCGTGTCGTGTTCGGTGGCGAGCCCGGCCACGGCGTCGGCGACCTGGCGCGGGGCCAGTGTGCCGAGGCCGGCCCGGCGGGCGGCGGTGTCGGGGGCCAGTGGTTCCGGGTACCGGGCCAGTTCGCGGACGGTCACCTGTGGTCCGGCCAGCCGCTGTACCTCGGCCGCGTCACCGGGCTCGCCGGGTGCCACACCGGTCTGACCGGGCTTCAGGACGGCGACCCGGGGCCCGGCCAGGGCGGCGACGGCCGCGGTGACCACGGTCTTGCCGACCTCGGTGCCGGTGCCGGTGATGAACAGGACGCTCATCCGGCCACCGCCGCGGCGGTCACGGCGGCCGTGATCCGGGCCAGGTCCGCGTCGTCGGTGATGTACGGCGGCATGGTGTACACGAGGTCGCGGAAGGGCCGCAGCCAGACGCCCTCGCGGGCCGCGGCCTCGGTGGCGGCCCGCAGGTCGACCGGGTGGTCGAGCTGGACGACCCCGATCGCCCCGAGCACCCGGACGTCCCGGACCCCGGGCGCGTCTGCCGCCGAGGCCAGGCCGTCGCGCAGCCCGGTCTCGATCCGCTTGACCTCCACCCGCCAGTCCTGGCCGAGCAGCAGGTCGATGGAGGCGCCGGCGACCGCGGCGGCCAGCGGGTTGCCCATGAACGTCGGGCCGTGGGCCAGTACCGGCACCTCGCCGCGGCTGATGCCGTCGGCGACCTTGCCCGTGCACAGGGCGGCGGCCATCGTCAGGTAGCCGCCGGTGAGCGCCTTGCCGAGGCACAGCACGTCCGGCGAGATCTGCGCGTGGTCCGCGGCGAACAGTTCGCCGGTGCGGCCGAAGCCGGTGGCGATCTCGTCGAGGATCAGCAGCACGTCGTACCGGTCGCACAGTTCGCGCAGCAGCCGCAGGTACGCGGGGGAGTGGAAGCGCATCCCGCCCGCGCCCTGTACCACCGGTTCGACGATCACGGCGGCCAGTTCACCGGCGTGACGCTCGATCAGGTCGGCCAGTTCGGCCGCGTACGCCTCGTCGAGCGGGGCGTCGAAGCCGGCCGGCGGCTCGGCCGCGAACAGCTGGTCGGGCAGCACCCCGCCCCACAGGTGGTGCATCCCGCCCTCGGGGTCGCACACCGACATCGGGTGGAAGGTGTCGCCGTGGTAGCCGCCGCGCCAGGTCAGCAGGCGGCGCTTGGCCGGCCGGCCGAGCGACTTCCAGTACTGCAGGCACATCTTCATGGCGACCTCGACCGCCACCGACCCGGAGTCGGCGAGGAAGACGTGCTGCAGCGGCTCGGGGGTGATCTCCACCAGCCGTGCGGCCAGCCGCACGGCGGGCTCGTGGGTGAGCCCGCCGAACATCACGTGGCTCATCCGGCCGAGCTGGTCACGCACCGCCTCGTCCAGCACCGGGTGCCGGTAGCCGTGGATCGCCGCCCACCAGGACGACATCCCGTCGATCAGCTCCCGCCGCCCGCCGGCCTCCTCGGCCAGCCGCAGCCGGACGCCCGACGCGGACTCCACCAGGTACGGCGTGCTGGTGCCCGGCATCGGACCGTACGGGTGCCAGACGTGCGCCCGGTCGAGGCCGAGCAGTTGCTGCGCGTGGGTCGCGGGTGCGTGTGTCACCGGTCCGGACCTCAGGCGTTCGGGGCCAGTTCGGTGCCGGCGCCGCGGCGGCGGACCTTCACCAGGTCGCTGCGCAGTTCGCCGTTGCCGTCCGCCTCGCCGGCCGTGGCCGAAGCCGTGACGGGCTCGGCGGCCTCGGTGGGCTCGGCGTGGGCGTGGCCGCCGCAGGGGCCGCAGCCGCCGCCGGTGCCGCAGGAGCCGGCCGCCGGGTCGGCGGTGGCGGCCGAGCCGCAGCCGCCGGTGACCTGCGAGCGGTGCTGCGGCAGGGTCACCTCGCCGGCGCCCTCGACGGTGAAGCCGGCGTCCTTGATCATGTCGAGGTCGGCCTGGCCGGCCTGGCCCTCGCTGGTCAGGTAGTCGCCGAGGAAGATGGAGTTGGCGATGTGCAGGCCGAGCGGCTGCATCGAGCGCAGGTGGACCTCGCGGCCGCCGGCGATCCGCACCTCGATGTCGGGGCAGACGAACCGGACCATCGCGAGGATCCGCAGGCAGCGCTGCGGGGTGAGGTTCCACTCCTCCGCCAGCGGGGTGCCCTCGAACGGGATCAGGAAGTTGACCGGCACCGAGTCCGGGTCCAGCTCGCGCAGCGCGTACACCACGTCGACCAGGTCCTCGTCGCTCTCGCCCATGCCCGCGATCAGGCCGGAGCAGGCCGAAAGGCCCGCACCGTGCGCCTTGTTCACGGTGTCCACCCGGTCCGCGTAGGTGTGGGTGGTGGTGATCTCGCCGTACGTGCCCTCGGAGGTGTTGAGGTTGTGGTTGTACGCGTCGGCGCCGGCCGCGCGCAGCCGCTCGGCCTGGTTGTCGGAGAGCAGGCCGAGGCAGGCGCAGATCTCGACGTTCTCGTTGGCGCCCTTGATGGCCGAGATGGTGTCGGCGACCCGGTCGATGTCCCGGTCCGTCGGGCCGCGGCCGCTGGCCACCAGGCAGACCCGCTTGGCGCCGCCGGCCAGACCCGCGGCGGCCGCCTCGGCGGCCTGGTCGGGCTTGAGCCAGGTGTACTTGAGGATCTCCGCCTTCGAGCCGAGCCGCTGCGAACAGTAGGAGCAGTCCTCGGGGCACAGGCCGCTCTTGAGGTTCACCAGGTAGTTGAGCTTGACCCGGCGGCCGAACCACTGCCGGCGGACCCGCCCGGCGGCTGCGACCACGTCCAGCAGCTCGTCGTCGGTGGTGGCGAGGACGGCCAGGGCTTCCTCGCGGGTGGGGAGTTCCCGGCGAAGGCCCTTGGCGGTGAGGGTGTCGAGCAGATCCATGCGCCTGATCCTGCCTGGGGGACCTCGCGTTTCGCCAGAGGGAACCCGCCAGAAGATCCGCTCCGGGGTGTGCGAGTTGTCACAGTGCGGATGCCGCGCGTAGTGGCGGGCGTCACGTGGGTGCCGCCCGGCCCCGCGCCCAGCACACGGACGGGGCGCGCGGGCCCGATCGCGCGCCGTCGATCCGGGCCCATGATCCGATCAGAATTCCGGACTGCTTAGAATCTGCGCCATGACCACGCAGGGGGAGTCCACCCCGCCACCGGCAGCCCACCAGCACCAACCGGCACCCGCCCACAGCCGGGGACCGCGGGTGACCCCGCGCCGGATCCTGCTCTGGGTGGTCCTCGCCGGCCTCGCCGCCAGCGGCAGCTGGGTGGTCACCCGGCCGAACCCGGGCGACCTGGTACCCGGCCTCGGCCCGACCAGCACCAGACCCAGCAGCGGCCCGCCGGTGCCCGGGGTGCTGCCCGCACCACCGCAGACCGAGGCCCAGTCCTTCACCGCCGAACGGTACTTCCCCGCCCCGCGCGGCCTCGACCTCGACGGCTACAAGGCCCGCCGCTCCAACGCCGGCCAGGGCGCCGACTGCGCCGACACCGTCCAGGACAAGGCCCATGACCCGCTGCGCGACACCGGCTGCCAGGGCTACCTGCTGGTCGCCTTCACCCGCCTCGACCAGCAGGTCACCAGCAGCGTGACGGTGCTGCGCTACGCCGACGAGGCGAGCGCCCGCAAGGCCGAGGCCGCGGTCCGCGAGGGCGCCGCCGCCCTGCTCTTCCTCCCGCCGGAGGGCACCGCCCCCGCCACCGCGCCGAGCCCCTCCGCCTCGGCCGCCAAGCAGCCGGTCACCACCCGCAAGGTGGCCGTGGTCGGCCACTACCTGACGGTCACCGTCTCCCGCTTCGCCGACCAGCGCACCACCGTCCCCGAGACGGACCACGCGCTGGACGAGGCCACCCGCAACGTCAGCTACACCGCCGGGCTGCCCTTCGTCTGGATGTGAGCCCACGCCCCGTACGGCACGGCCGAGCCCCGGACCACCGCGGTCCGGGGCTCGGCCGTGTCCGGCGCGCCGCGCTCAGCCGTCCAGCCGGTTGACTGCCGTTACCCGCAGCACCGCCCGGCCCTCCTCGTCGGAGCCGTACAGGTCGACCTCGGCGCTGATGCCCCAGTCGTGGTGCTTCTCCGGGTCCTCGAAGATCTGCCGGACCCGCCAGGAGCCCTCCTCCGGGTCCTCCTCGATCAGCAGCATCCGCGGCCCGCGGGCGTCCGGCCCGGTGCCCAGGTCGTCGTACTCCTCCCAGTACCCGTCCATCGCGTCCGCCCAGCGGTCGGCGTCCCAGCCGTACTCGCCGTCCAGCTCGCCGAGTTCGCGGTAGTTCTCCAGTGCGGCCAGCTCGACCCGGCGGAACATCTCGTTGCGCACCAGGACGCGGAAGGCACGGGCGTTGGCGGTCACCGGGGCCGGCTTGTCGTCGAGGCGGACCTCGGGGGCCTGCGGGTCGGTCGGGTTGGCCAGCTGCTCCCACTCGTCCAGCAGCGAGGAGTCGACCTGGCGGACCAGCTCGCCGAGCCAGGCGATGACGTCCTTGAGGTCGTCGGTCTTGATGTCCTCGGGGACGGTCTGCTCCAGCGCCTTGAACGCGCCCGCCAGGTAGCGCAGCACGATGCCCTCGGTGCGCGCCAGGTCGTAGTGGCCGACGTAGTCGGTGAAGGTCATCGCCCGCTCGTACAGGTCGCGGACCACCGACTTCGGCTGCAGCGGGTGGTCGCCGATCCACGGGTGCGCCCGCCGGTAGACGTCGTACGCGTGGCCGAGCAGCTCCTCCAGCGGCTTCGGGTAGGTGATCTCCTGGAGCCGCTCCATCCGCTCCTCGTACTCGACGCCGTCGCGCTTCATCTCGCCGATCGCCTCGCCGCGCGCCTTGTTCTGCTGCGAGGCGAGGATCTGCCGCGGGTCGTCGAGCGTCGCCTCGACCACCGAGACCACGTCCATCGCGTACGAGGGCGAGGTCGGGTCGAGCAGCTCGAAGGCGGCCAGCGCGAAGGTGGAGAGCGCCTGGTTGAGCGCGAAGTTCTCCTGGAGGTCCATGGTGAGGCGCACGATCCGGCCCTCGGCGTCCGGCTCCGGCAGCCGCTCGACCACGCCGCCGTCCAGCAGCGAACGGTAGATCGCGATGGCGTTGCGGATGTGGCGGCGCTGGGCGGAGCGCTCCTCGTGGTTGTCGGTGAGCAGCTTGCGCATCGCCTCGAAGGCGTTGCCCGGGCGGCCGATCACCGAGAGCAGCATCGCGTGGCTGACCTTGAACCGGGAGACCAGCGGCTCCGGGTCGGCGGCGATCAGCTTCTCGAAGCCCTCCTCGGTCCAGCCGACGAAACCTTCCGGCGCCTTCTTCCGGACCACCTTGCGCTTCTTCTTCGGGTCGTCACCGGCCTTGGCGACGGCCTTCTCGTTCTCGATCACGTGCTCCGGCGCCTGCGCCACCACCTGGCCGACGGTGTCGAACCCGGCCCGGCCGGCCCGCCCGGCGATCTGGTGGAACTCCCGCGCCCGCAGGGTCCGCACCCGGATGCCGTCGTACTTGGACAGCGCCGTGAACAGCACCGTGCGGATCGGCACGTTGACGCCGACGCCCAGGGTGTCCGTCCCGCAGATCACCTTCAGCAGACCGGCCTGCGCGAGCCGCTCCACCAGCCGGCGGTACTTGGGCAGCATGCCGGCGTGGTGCACGCCGATGCCGTGCCGCACGTACCGGGACAGGTTGCGGCCGAACTTGGTGGTGAACCGGAAGCCGCCGATCAGGGCGGCGATGGCGTCCTTCTCCTCCTTCGAGCACATGTTGATGCTCATCAGGGACTGCGCCCGCTCCACCGCCTCCTTCTGCGTGAAGTGCACCACGTAGACCGGCGCCTGACCGGTCTTCAGCAGCTCCTCCAGGGTGTCGTGCAGGGTGGTGCGGCGGTACTCGTAGAACAGCGGGACCGGGCGGGTCGCCGAGCGGACCACCGTGGTCGGGCGGCCGGTACGGCGGGTCAGGTCCTCCTCGAAGCGGCGGACGTCGCCGAGCGTCGCCGACATCAGCAGGAACTGCACGTGCGGCAGCTCCAGGATCGGGATCTGCCAGGCCCAGCCGCGGTCCGGCTCGGCGTAGAAGTGGAACTCGTCCATCACGACCTGGCCGATGTCGGCCCGCTCGCCGTCGCGCAGCGCGATGTTGGCCAGCACCTCGGCGGTGCAGCAGATGATCGGCGCGGTCGGGTTGACGCTGGCGTCGCCCGTCATCATGCCGACCTGGTCGGTGCCGAAGATCTTGCACAGGTCGAAGAACTTCTCCGAGACCAGCGCCTTGATCGGCGCGGTGTAGAAGGTCCGCTTGCCCTCGGCCAGCGCGGCGAAGTGCGCACCCGCCGCCACCAGGCTCTTCCCGGAGCCGGTCGGGGTCGCCAGGATGACGTTGTTCCCGGAGACCAGCTCGATCAGCGCCTCCTCCTGGGCCGGGTACAGCGTGATACCGCGCTCGGCCGTCCATTCGGCGAAGGTCTCGTAGAGGGCGTCGGGCGTGGCGGGCTTCGGCATCAGGTCCAGGAGGGTCACCGGCCTATCTTGCCTGCTCGGGATCACCCCGGGCAAAGCCTGGACGCGCCCGGGCAGCCGGGCGCCCGGGCGGCCCGGAGGTTCAGGCGGGCCGCCAGCCGCCGGGCTCGACACCACCGGGGACGACCGACGCGGGACCGTACGGCTCCCGGGTCAGCACGAAGCTCCCCAGGTCGAGGTGGACCGGTGAGCCGTCGGCGGCCCGGACCACCCGCAGGGTCTCCCCGGCGTAGTAGCCGTCCAGGCCGGTCCAGGTGCCGTCCGGGCCGGGCCGGAAGCGGCTGCCGGGGCCGCCCGGTGCGGCGAGCGGCACCAGCTCCAGCGCCCGCTCGGCGCGCAGCCGCAGGGTGAAGCCCTGCGGACCCCAGTACCAGGGGCCGGTCAGGGCCAGCAGGGACTCGTCGAGATCGGCCAGCGGCCGCCACGGGCGCGGCATCGGCGGCTCGTGCTCCGCCACGATGGCGATCAGGTCGGCGGCGAGCGCGGCCGGGCTCGGCGTGCCCGAGGTGGAGTTGGCGAGCGCGACGGCGGCCACCCCCTCCCGCTCGCCGACCCACAGGCCCGCCCGGAAGCCGGGCATCGAGCCGGTGTGCCCGAACAGCAGACCCCCGTCGCGGCGGCGCAGCTGCAGCCCGAGGCCGTACCCGGCGCTCCAGTCCTCCTCCGCGGGCGCCGCCGGGCGGCGCATCTCGGCGCGGGTCTCCGCGGCCAGGACCCGCGGGTCCCCGTCCGCCAGGAAGGCCGCCCAGCGGGCCAGGTCGGCGGCGGTCGACCAGAGCTGACCGGCCGGGGCCATCCGGCCGGTGTCGGTGAGCGGCTCGGGCAGCATCACGTCCGCCCAGGGGTGCACGGCGAAACCGCCGGCGTGCGGGGCCCGCGGCAGCAGGCTGGTCCGGGTCAGGCCGAGCGGATCGAGGACCTCCCGCGCCAGCACATCGCCCCAGGGCGCGCCGCGCAGCCGCTCCACCAGGGCGCCCAGCAGCGCGTAACCGGGGTTCGAGTAGTGGAAGCGACGGCCGCGGGGGTGCCGCAGCGGCTGCTCGTCCAGCAGGTCGGCCAGCTCCGGGCGGAGCGTGCCCTCGGTCCGCTCCCACCAGGGGCCGGGGGTCTCGGCGGCCAGTCCCGCGGTGTGCGAGAGCAGCTGCGCGACGGTGGCGTCACCGGCAGCGGTGCCCGGCAGGTGCCGCTCCAGCGGGTCGGCGAGGTCGAGCAGCCCCTCGTCGCGCAGCCGTAGCACCAGGACGGCGGCGAAGGTCTTGGTGATCGAACCGATCCGGTACTGCACGTCCGGGGTGGGCGCATGGTCGTCGATCATGCTCCGGGCGCCGGTCCACACCGTCCGACCGTCCCGCACCACGGCGCCCACCAGGGACGGGGTGCGGCCCTCCGCCTGGACCGTGGCCAGCCGGTGCAGCAGCGCGCGGCGGGTGGCGGGCAGCAGGTCGTCCGGCTGGTCGGTCATACGCACCTCGGTGTCTCGGACTGGTCGGCCTCGCCGATGCCAGGGCACCGGCGAGGCAAACCTAGCCGCGACCGTGCGGGTACGCCCCCGGATTTCCGCCGAAGCCGGTGGGGGGAAGGTGCCCCGGGGGCCGGTCGGGCCCTGCGCCGGCCTCCCGCCGGGCCCGCTCCGAGCGGGCGCGCTCGGCGGCCGCGGGCAACGAGCGGCGCCCCTGGCGCATCCGGTCCCGGATGCTCCCCGCCATCCTGGCGACCGTCTCGGCGCTGGAGCGCCGGCCGTCACCGACGTCCTCCCGGGGCAGGTCGAACACCGTCCCGCTGGGCAGACACCAGGTGCAGTTGGCCTCCTCGTCCAGCAGCCAGCCGTCCTCGCACCGGTCCGAGACCTCGCAGTCGGGCAACTCCACCAGCTGCACCGCGATGTCGTCGGCCCGCTCCAGCAGCTCGGGCGCGGACAGATGGGCGAACCGCTGGTACCAGCGCCGCTCGATCCGCTCCCGCAACTGCTCCGGGGTGCGCCGGCCGAGCTGGCGGACCACCGTGTTCCGGGCCGTGTGCGGGATGCCCCCGCGGCGCTCCAGCGCGATGCGCAGCGGCCGGGGGTAGTGACTGGTGACCCAGTCCACGGGGTTCGAGCCCGGGCCGACGTACGGGGTGGTCATGGTGTGCCTCCGGCGGTGATGCTGCCATCCATGGTCGCAGGGGCGCGGCCGTTCGCGACACCATCACCCGGACCGGTGGCTTCCCGGGGCCCGGGCGTGGTCCCCGGCCGACCACCGGGCCTGGGCGGCGCCGCCGGTCCGGGCGGGGTGGCTGCGCGGCTCAAGGGCTCTCTGGGGTGGTGGCGCGGGTCGGGGGAGCCCGTTCCCTCACCGGCTCAGCAAAGATCACGCAAAGCTTCGCAGGCGCCGCATTAATTCTGCCTGGAAGAGGTTTGACCACAGCCTAGGGTCTCCTTGGCATTCGCCCGTCTGTGCGGATTGTCGGTATCTGTTGATCCATCATGGGGAGTTTTTCGTGGGGGCTTGGCGAGCACGAACG
>NZ_JBEZIR010000097.1:0-32918 GCF_040651175.1 Kitasatospora sp. NPDC048540 | reverse complement strand
CACTGGGTGTCGGTCGCGGAGGCGTTCTGCTTGTCGGTGACGGAGGTGATCCGCCCGGCCGGGTTGTAGGTGTAGCCGGTCTCGTCCAGCGAGGTCGTGCCGACCTGCCGGTCCAGGAACGACTTGGCGACCCGTCCGGTCGCCCAGTCGATCTGCTGGGTGGAGACCACCTGACGTCCCCAGTCGCCGACCGTGGTGCGGGTCGGGCGGCCGAGCGCGTCGTACTGGACGTCGGTGACCAGGGTGTTGTTGCCGCCGGAGGCGAGCAGCAGGCCGGTGGTGGTGTAGGTGTAGTCGATGCCCTCCGCCGGGAGGCCGCCCATCGCGGGCAGTTCGGTGTAGGCGAGGTTGCCGAGGATCGGCGTGTACTCGTTGTGGGTGGTGTAGGTGCCCGCCAGCGCCCCCTCGGAGGCGGGGATGGTCACCTTGGTGTCGACGGGCCGGTAGGAGGAGTCGACGGCCGTGACGGCCTGGGTGTAGGCGCTTCCCGCGGCGCCGCCGACATAGCGGGTGGAGGAGGTGAGCTGGCCCTTGGCCAGCGCGTCGTAGGTCCAGCCCGCGAGCTGGTTGGCCGGGGCAGGGCTGCCGAGGTAGCTGCCGGTCCGGCGGCCGAGCAGGTCGTAGGAGTACGCGAGGACGGTGCCCTTGGCGTCCGTGGTGGAGGCGACGTGCGAGGCGGCGTCGTAGGCGGTGACGGTTGTGCCGGTGTCGGGGTCGCTGACCGAGGTCTGGCGTCCGCGCAGGTCGTAGCCGTACGTCCAGGTGTTGCCGGCGGCGTCGGTGCGCTTGTCCGGCCGGCCGGCGGCCGTGTAGGTGTAGGTGGTGACGTCCGCGTCGGCGGGGTTGCCGGTCGCGGTGGCGGTGCGGTACTGCCACAGCTGGGTGGTACGGCCGCGGGCGTCGGTGATGGTGGTGGACGCCGCGCCGCCCTGGGGCGGGGTGGAGTCGGTGCGGTCCGCACCCGGGTAGGCGGTGGTGGACACCCACTGCTGCTGCCCGTACGACATGAACGCCGTCGACACCGCACGGCCCTGCCCGTCGAAGGTCACCCACTCCTGCGCCGGGACCTGCGAGTCCTGCGGCACGAACACGGTGCCGCTGGGGGCGGTGGTCGCCTCGAAGTACGGCGACGAGGTCTTGACCGCCCAGCCGTGCGAGTCGTACACCGTGTCGCTGATCAGACGCCCGGTGCCGCCGGTGGCCGGGCTGCTCTGGGTCTGCCGGAGCCGGCCGAGACCGTCGTACAGCTCGCTCTTGACCGAGTAACTCTCGTCCTCGTTCAGCGACTTGGTGGTGACCACGGACGGCGCGTCGAGACCGTTCACGGTGTAGCCGAACGTCCGGCTCGCACTCAGGCCGGTCGGCCGGCCAGGTGCCCAGACCGCGGTCGGGCGGCCCAGGGCGTCGTACTGCTCGGTGGTGGTGAGGCCGTTGAGGTCGGTGGACACCAGGGGCAGACCGCGCCCGGGGTCCTGGGTGACGTTACTGGTCCAGCCGTTGGGGTTGGTGGTGGTGATCTGCGTCGGAGCCGCACCGGTCGCCGGGCTGTAGGCCGTCCCGGTCCGTGCGCCGTCCGGTCCGGTGACCGAGGTGATCCGCCCGTGCACGTCGTAGGTGGTGGTGGACCGCGTCACGTACTGCGGCTGACCGCCGCTGTACGAGTCGAGGGTCCGGGTGCCGGTGGCCTCGCCCGCGATTCCCGCCTGGCCGAACGGCTTGCCGTCGTACAGGGTGAGGTCGTCGGAGACGGTGTTGGCGGCGGACGGCGAGGTGGAGCACAGGCCCGCGACGGTTCGCCGCTGCGACACGAGCGCCGTCAGCCGGGGGTCGTCGGCCACGGCGTAGCCGGTGGTGGTGCAGGTCTCCGGGGCGGCGGCCGTGCCGTCACCCTTGTCGTCCTCCTGGACCACCCGGTTGCCGTGTGCCGGGTCGGTCGTGGTCACCTTGGTGGCGGTGCGCCACGAGCCGTCGGACAGCCTGTTCCAGGAGGAGCTGGTGGTGGCGGTGGAGCCGTAGCGGGCGACCAGGTCCGGCATCCCGTTCTGCTGCTTGCGGGTCGCGGTGGTGACCTCGCCCGAGGTGATGAGACCGGTCGCGGCCTGGACCGAGCCGCCGGCCCGGTCGTAGCTCTGGCTGCCGATGATGCTCCCGGCCCGCCAGTTCTCGTCCGTCACTGTGAGCGTCGCCGCACCCGGGTACGGGACGAAGCCCACGGTGACGGCGCGAGTGGAACCGTCGGCCTTGCGGTCGCCGTTCATACCCCGCAGGTAGGTACTGGTCTGCTGGGTCCGGGGTCCCTCGCCCGCGTACCCGCTGCCCGTGGTCACGGTCACCGTCTGGTAGCCGCGGAAGTCGTCCCAGGTCCGGGTCTTGGGATCGGTGTACTCGGAGTCGTTGCGGTGCCAGGCGGCGCCGCCGCCATAGCTGTAGCCGGTCGACTTGAGCAGGTCGCCGGTGATGGCGTCCTGTTCCGTGACGGTCTTCACCAGGTACTTGTGGAACCAGTCGTGCACCGGATCGGAGGAACTGGACCCGGGCAGGTACCAGTTGACCGGCATGCAGGCCATGGTGTTGGCGTCCTCGGAGGGCGGCATGTGGTTGTTGACCCGGGAGCACTCGGCGTCCTGGTAGACCACGTTGATCTTCCCACCGGTCTCGGTTGTGATCTGCTGGATCCGGGGACGGTTGAATGCGGGCTCGGCGGGCACCAGGCCGTCGACCCGGTTGGCCAGCTCACGCGGGGTGAAGGAGACGGCGGGCAGGCTCAGGGCCGGACTGCCGTTGGTGCCGGTGCGCTGGATCGAGGACAGCCACAGGACCGGCTTGGTGCCGTCGCCCGGATCCGGGAACGAATGCTTGAGCTCCCAGGAGTCGACGCCGCGGTACGCGTTGTCGACCAGCACCTGGGTCTCGATCTTCGCCAGCATCAGCGGGGACCAGAAGGTGGGGGAGTAGTTGGTGCAGGTGCCCGAGGAGGCGCAGGCCTGGTCGAGCGGGGAGTCGGGCCAGTTGTTCTGGTTGGCCTTGGTGCGCTGCGCGGTGGTGCAGGTCACCGAGCCGGAGGAGGTGCACCGCTCCGCCGTGGTGAACAGCACCTTCGCGGCGGGCTTCAGCGAGCCGTTGGCCGCGACCTGCTCGGGCAGGCGCTGGCCGTAGCCGATCTGGCTGACCCCGGCGGAGCGCACGTACGCGGTGAGCGTTCCGGCGCCGTTGTTCTGACCGGCGCCGCGGCTGTAGTAGTTGACTTCCTGCTGGTAGCCGTAGGTGACCAGGTTCTGGTGCGGGTCGACCACGTAGTCGAGGTTCCACCGCCAGCCCTCCTGGCACCAGGAGCCCTTGCCCGTGGCGGCGTTGTAGCAGTCGTCGCCGCTGTTCGGCGAGTACACCGGGGTGTACTCCACCGAGTTCGACGCAGCGTCACCGTGGTTGCCGCCCGGCAGGTGGTTCAGGCCGAAGAAGTACTGGACACCGTCGGCCGTGGTGACCTTCCAGTACTCGCCGCCCTTCGCCTCGTTCGCGGCGCCGGACAGCTGCTCGACCTTCGAGCCGTCGTCACCCTGCAGCCGCCACCCGCCGGTGGTGTCGTCGCGCACCAGCGTGCCCGAGTGGCCGGCCAGGTTGAGGGTGGCGTTCTGCCCGGCCCAGCACTGGTCGCCGGAGCCGGTGATGCCGTCCTTGTCGCAGCTGCGGTAGGAGCGCTCGACGAAGCCCGGCTGGTAGTCCCAGCCCTCGCCGGTCCAGGAGGACTGCGCGTTGGAGGCGGAGGTCTTGCCGTCCACCCGGGCCGAGTCGTACGCCAGGGCCACCTGGGGGCCGAGGCCGCCCGGCGCGGGCGGCGTGCGGACGGGGAAGGAGTAGACGAAGCCGCCCAGGTTCTGGCTGTTGCCCCAGGCGTCCGACGGCGCCAGCGGCGAGGCCGAGTAGCCGCCCAGCGGACCGTCGGCGGCGGGCGCCGCGGCCAGCACCGCCGACGCTGCGGCGGGCGCCGACTCCTGCGCGAGTGCTGCGCGGCCGCCCGCGGCGCCCGCCGCCGGCAGGGTCACCTCCGCGCTCACGACGCCCTTGCCCTGGTCCGTGGTGGAGGCCACCGGAGTCTGCTGCCGGCACTCCGGCTGCTGCGGCGTGGCCAGGTAGCAGGACGGCAGGGCGACCAGCCGGGCGCGGTCCGCCCAGCCTGCGGCCTGGAGGGCCTTGACGTCCAGCGACACGGTCACCCTGCGTTCGGCCCGGCCGGCCGTCGGCGCGGTGTCCGTCAGGGCGATCACCGGGCCGGCGAGGCCGATGTCCCCTCCACCGGCCGGGGCGGACAGGTCGACCCGGATCGGGCCGGCGCTGTCACCGTTCCCGGACGCCACCGCCACCGGCAGCTTTCCGGCCTGGGTGGCTCTCCCACGGCCGGGCGTCACGGTCGCCGATCCCGACGGCGGAGCGGCCTGCGACGGTTTCCAGTCCTTCGGCACGGGATAGGCCGGGGGCTTCACGGCCGTCGGTGCGAGGTTGGTGCCCTTGACCGGTTTCCGGTCCGCCCCCAGCGGGGTCTTCGGCGGGGTCCAGATCTTCCCGTGCGGCCGCTTCGCCGCCAGGGCCTCGGCGGACGGTGCCGCGAGCATCGACATCAGCACCGCCAGCAGGCCGAGCAGCCCGACCCATCGGTGCCTCTTGCGTATCCAACGTCCTATTGGCGTGCGTCTGTGCCAGGCTTCCACGAATCGTCCCCCTCGGACTCGGTTCCTGCCCACCGCAGTGATCACGCGATGGCCGGGTCGACGATAGGACCGCTGCTGGGCGCGGGGAAGATCCGTTCGAGGGCGTACGGCCACTTGACCCAATCTTGACTTTTGCAGGTGATGGTCAATCAGGACCCGATGTGTGAAAAGCACCTGAAATCACATCAGCCCCAATCGGATCCGACGTGACACCCGGCGCCGTCGCACCCCGCGCGCTGATCCGACGGGAAGTGTCGGCCACGCCCTAGGCTGACCCGTGGGGGAGGTCCCCGAGGTGTGGCCAGTCCGGCGGGCAGCCGGGCGGCCGGTGAGGAGCAGGCGATGGCGACGTCGGCGCAGGGCACCGAGGTGCGGCAAGAGCCCTTCGATGCGAGCGGGGCCGGCGCGGCCATCGAGCGCTGGACCCTGCGCAGCGGCGCGCTGGAGGCCGGCGTGCTGAACCTGGGCGCCACCCTGCACACCCTCAGCGCCCCCGACCGCGACGGCACCCCGGCCCAACTCCTGCTCAGCACCGACGAACTGCCCGCCGTCCTGGGGCCTGCCCGGCACTTCGGGGCGACCGTCGGCCGGTACGCCAACCGGATCGCCGGCAGCCGGATCACCATCGACGGCGAGGACCACCCGCTGATGCCCACCGGCGGCGGCGTCACCCTGCACGGCGGCCCCGACGGCTTCGCCAACCGGATGTGGGAGGCGGAGGAGATCCCCGGCGGCGTCCGTCTGCGCCTGCACAGCCCGGACGGCGACCAGGGCTTCCCCGGCGGCCTGGACGTCACCGTCTCCTACACGCTGTCGCCCGAGGCGCTGACCATCGCCTACCACGCCGTCACCACCCGCCCGACCGTGGTCAACCTGACCAACCACGCCTACGTCAACCTGGCCGGCGAGGGCAGCGGCGACGTCCTCGGCCACCTGCTCACCCTGAACGCCGACCACTACACCCCGGTCGACGACCGGCAGATCCCGCTCGGCCCGTACGAGCCGGTGGCCGGCACCCCCTTCGACTTCACCACGGCCCGCCCGATCGGCAAGGGCATCCACGACGACCACCCGCAGCTGCGCGGACCGCGCGGCTACGACCACAACTGGGTCCTGCGCGAGCGCCCGGCCGACGGCAGCCCGGCCCGCGCCGCGCTGCTGGAGGACCCGGGCAGCGGCCGGACCCTGGAGGTGCTCACCACCGAGCCGGGCATCCAGGTCTACACCGCCAACCACTTCGCGGGCACGGTCAGCGGCGCGAGCGGCGTCCCGTACCGGATGTACGCGGGCGTGGCGCTGGAGACCCAGCACCACCCGGACTCGCCGCACCAGCCGTCGTACCCGTCCACCGAGCTGCGGCCCGGCGAGGAGTTCCGCTCCACCACGGTGCTGCGCCCCGGCCTGGCCTGAGCGGCGCCGCCCGCCCGGCCCGGCTCCCCGGTCCGGCCTGCCCGGCCCGC
Source organism: Kitasatospora sp. NPDC048540 (assembly GCF_040651175.1). Lineage (NCBI taxonomy): Bacteria > Bacillati > Actinomycetota > Actinomycetes > Kitasatosporales > Streptomycetaceae > Kitasatospora > Kitasatospora sp. NPDC048540. Next base: position 26,752 of record NZ_JBEZIR010000097.1, on the reverse strand, counting down.
CCGGACGGCGCCGTACCATTGGCCGGGTGGAGAGTCCGGACCCCGGTGTGCACCGAGCGCTCGCGGCCCCCGCACGGCGGGCGCTGCTGGCGGCGCTGACCGCGGCAGACGGACCGCTGGACAGCCGTCGGCTGGCCGAGCGGACCGGCCAGCACATCACCACCGTGCGCCACCACCTCACCGCGCTGGCGGAGGCCGGGCTGGTGCTCGTGCGGCGCGACGAGGCAGCGGCCGGCCGCGGCCGGCCCCGGCTGCTGTACACCGCGGCACCGGCCCACGAACAGCTGGCGGCCTACCAGGACCTGGTCGAGGTGCTGGCGCTCGGCTACGGCCCGGACCCGGCGGTGCGTGCGCGGCGGGCCGAGCGGGCGGGCCGGGACTGGGCCGCGGACGCGGGGCCGCGGTCGGCGCTCGGCCAGTCTGGGCTCGGGCAGCCGGGCCAGCCGCAGCCGTCGCTGCCGCTGGCGGAGCAGGTGATGGAGCAGGCCCGGCGCTGGGGCTTCGAGCCGCAGTTGCGGGCCGGGGACGGTGTGGTGGCGCTGCACGGCTGCCCGTTCCTGCGCAACGCCGAGCGCCATCCCGAGGTGGTGTGCGCGGTGCACCAGGGGCTGCTGGACGCGATGGCGGAGCGGGCCGGGGTGCCGGGCGCGCTGCGGCTGCACCCGTTCGCGGAGCCCGGTGTGTGCACCATCTCGCTGACCGCCGCACGCCCGGACGCGCCCGCCCCGCAGGATGCCGCCGCCCACCCGGACACGCCCGCCCCGCCGGACGCGCCGGGCGCGCACGGCGGGGCGGCGTGACGCGGGCTCAGGCCGAGGCGAGCCACAGGTCGGGGCCGAACACCTCGTACCGGATGGCGGCGGCGGGGACCCCGCGGCGCAGCAGTTCGGTGCGGGCCGCGCGCATGAACGGCAGCGGGCCGCACAGGTAGGCGGTGAGCCCGTCGGGCAGGTCGAGCCCGGCCAGGTCGACCTGCCCGCTGTGCCCGGCGCCCGGGCCGGTGCCCGGCTCCTGGTACCAGCGGTGCAGTTCGGCGGCGGGCAACGCGGCGATGCGGTCGGCGAGTTCGGCGGCGTGGGCGTGGTCGGCGGGGGAGCGGTCGCCGTGCACGGCGATCACCCGGCGGGTGGAGCCGGTCCGGGCCAGGTGGTCGAGCATGCCGGCCATCGGCGTCACACCGATCCCGGCCGAGGCGAGCAGCAGCGGGCCGTCGCCGTCCTCCAGGGTGAGGTCGCCGAACGGGCGGGAGACCGTGACCTTGTCCCCGGTCCGCAGGTGGGCGTGGAGCCAGCCGGAGACCTCGCCGTCGGGCCCGGCCGCCGCCGGGCCGTGGACCCGCTTCACGGTGATCCGCCAGGTGCCGGGGCCGGGGGCGGCGGAGAGGCTGTACTGGCGGATCTGGCGGGCGCCGTCCGGCAGGACGACCGCCACGCCGAGGTACTGACCGGGCCGGAAGCCGGTGGCGGCGCTCTCGGTGGGCCGCAGTGTGAAGGAGACGGAGTCCCGGGACTCCTGCCGCCGGTCAAGCACCTCGGCCTGCTGCCAGACCTCGCCCTCGGCGACGCCGGCCTCCTGGTAGAGCCGGCCCTCCAGGGCGATCAGCTCGCCCGCCATCAGCCAGTAGACCTCGTCCCAGGCGGCGGCGACCTCCGGGGTGACGGCCTCGCCGAGCACCTCGGCGATGGCGGCGAACAGGTAGGTGTGGACGACCCGGTACTGGTCGCGGGTGATGCCGAGTGAGGCGTGCCGGTGGGCGATCCGGGCCAGCAGCGGACCGGTGGCCGGTTCGGACTGCTGCACCAGCAGGGTGGCGTACCCGGCGATGGCGCCGGCCAGGGCCTGCTGCTGGGTGCCGGCGGCCTGGTTGCCCCGGTTGAACAGGTCGCGCTCCAGCTCGGGGTGGTCGGCGAACATCCGGGCGTAGAAGAGGCGGGTGATCTCGCCGATGGCGGCGCCCACGGCGGGCAGGGTGGCGCGGACGGTCGCGGTCGACTCGGGGGAGAGCACGGGTTCCTCCTGGGCGTGGCCGGTCGGGGTGGTCCTGCGGCGGTGCCGCCCGCTCAATATAAATGACGTTCATCCTTTTAAATCGCGCAGGGGTGTCCGGAGGGTGCCCGGAGGGGCCCGGCCGCGGCGCGGTGCGGCGCTTGCGGCAAGGCGCGCAAGGGCGAGTGCAAGGGTGGGCGCAAGGGCGGGCGCGGGGGAGGGTGGCGCCGGGCGGGCGCAAAAGGGATGAAAGCGGTCCAAGGTGGCTACCTTGTGGCAACGCGGAGGACACGCGGGCGTAACGATCGCCAGATCTTGCAGAAACTTGCTGCAAGGACTTTCCGACGCGATTGCATCGCTGTTACGTTCCTGCCCAAGCCCGACGGCCGCAACGGCGCAGTCGGCTGGGACAGCCATTATGCGCGGTCCTCCTCCCTCTCGGGCACCCCCACCTCATTAGGAGTTCTCATGCGGCGTGGCATCGCGGCCTCCGCTCTCGTTGCGGCCCTTGCGGTAACGCTTGCAGCCTGTGGCAGCAGCGGCACCAGCGCGGACGGCAAGTCCTCCGGGCCGGTCACCATCACCTACTGGGACACCTCCAACGCCACCAACGAGGCTCCGAACTACCAGGAGCTGGTCAAGAAGTTCGAGGCCGCCAACCCGAACATCAAGGTCAACTTCGAGAACGTCCCGTTCGACCAGGCGCAGAACAAGCTGCAGACCGCGATGGGCGCCAAGGGCGCGCCGGACGTCTTCCGCTCCGAGGTCGGCTGGACCTCCGCCTTCGCCAAGGCCGGCTTCCTGGAGCCGCTGGACGGCACCCCCGCGCTCGCCGACGCCGCCGCCTTCCAGCCCAGCCTGGTCCAGCAGGCCAAGTTCGACGGCAAGACCTACGGCGCCCCGCTGGTCACCGACACCCTCGGCCTGCTGTACAACAAGGCGCTGTTCGAGAAGGCCGGCCTCACCAAGGCCCCCGCCACCTGGGACGAGCTGAAGGCCGACGCCGCGCTGCTCAAGGACAAGGCCGGCGTCGACGGCTTCTTCATGCGCGCCGGTGACGGCTACTACGCGATGCCGCTGCTGTTCGGCGAGGGCACCGACATGGTGGACGCCAAGAACAAGAAGATCACCGTGGCCTCGCCGGAGGCCGCCAAGGCCGTCGAGATCTACAAGTCGCTGTTCACCGCGCCCGGCACCGTCAAGGCCGACGTGACCACCGACTCGTACGCGCACATGATGGACGCCTTCAACACCGGCAAGGTCGCGATGATCATCCAGGGTCCCTGGGAGGTCACCAACATCTTCAAGGGCTCCGCCTTCGCCGACCAGAAGAACCTCGGCATCGCCCCCGTCCCGGCCGGCTCCACCGGCAAGGCCGGCGCCCCGACCGGCGGCCACAACGTCTCGGTCTACGCGGGTTCCGACGACGCCCACAAGGCCGCCGCCGAGAAGCTGGCCGGCTACCTCACCTCGGCCGAGAGCCAGACCTTCCTCGCGCTGAAGAACTCCACCCTGCCGACCCGCGCCGACGCCTACACGGCCGAGGTCAAGGCCAACCCGGGCATCGCGGGCTTCCAGGCGGTCCTCTCCTCCGCCCAGCCGCGCCCCGAACTGCCCGAGTACTCCTCGCTGTTCGGCTCCTTCGGGACCAACCTCGGCAAGATCGTCCAGGACCAGGCGGCCACCCAGGCCGGCCTCGACACCGTCGCCGTCGACTACGCGAAGCTGCTCCCCGGCTTCTCCAAGTAACGCCACCGGCCGCCCGGCCCGCACCCCCACGCGGACCGGGCGGCCCCGGCCGTCGGCCCGCCGGGCCGCGCAGGTCCCGAACCGCACCAGCAGTCGCAGTCGCCGAAGCGAGGCGGCGGAACTCCCGAAGAGGTGTCAACCATGGCAGTCGCCGTGCAGGGCGCGCCCAGCAAGGGCAGCCGAGAGCGCGAACCGCGCCCCGGTCTCGGACAGCGCATCAGGCTCTCGTACCAGAAGTACTGGTACGCGTACGTGATGATCGCGCCGGTCGTGATCGTGCTCGGCGTCCTGGTCGGCTACCCGCTGGCGCGCGGCGTGTACCTGACCCTCACCAACGCCACCAGCCTCAACGTCGGCCGCCAGATCGGGGTCCGGCACATCCCGGACAGCTACGAGTTCGTCGGCCTGCACAACTACGCCGACGTGCTCTGGGGCCCCGGCTCCTACGACCGGTTCTGGTCGCACTTCGTCTGGACCATCGTCTGGACGGTGGTGTGCGTCGCCCTGCACTACTCCATCGGCCTCGGCCTCGCCCTGCTGATGAACCGCAACCTGCGCGGACGCGCCGTCTACCGGATGCTGCTGATCCTGCCGTGGGCCGTCCCGACCTTCGTCACCGTCTTCTCCTGGCGCCTGATGCTCGCCGACGGCGGCATCGTCAACAGCGCCCTCGGCTTCCTGCACCTGCCGGAGCCCTCCTGGCTGAGCGACCCGCTCGCCGCGAAGGCCGCCGCGATCATCGTCAACACCTGGTGCGGCGTGCCGTTCATGATGGTCTCGCTGCTCGGCGGGCTCCAGTCGATCCCGAGCGAGCTGTACGAGGCTGCCGAGATGGACGGCGCGACCCCCTGGCAGCGGTTCCGCCACGTCACGCTGCCCGGCCTGCGGGCGGTGAGCAGCACCGTGGTCCTGCTCGGCGTGATCTGGACCTTCAACCAGTTCGCCGTCATCTACCTGCTGCTCGGCAACGGCGCCCCGGACGCGCAGATCCTGGTCACCTGGGCCTACCGGCTGGGCTTCGGCCAGCAGCCCCGGGCCTACGCGGAGTCCGCCACCTACGGTGTGCTGCTGCTCTCCATCCTGGTCGTCTTCACCAGCTTCTACCGCCGCTGGCTGGCCCGCAACGAGCAGGCCAACGGATGACCCCGGCCCGAGTCGCACCCCCCACCCACCCGAAGGAGGCCGCCGAGATGAGCGCCGTCACCGAACTCCCGACCGCCGCCCGGCCCGCCGCGAGCCGCGCCGTCGCGCAGTCCCGCGGCCGCGGCCGGCGCTCGGCCTCCGTGCTGTCGCACGCGCTGCTGGTGGTCGCCGCCCTGATCGCCGTCTTCCCGGTGCTGTGGATCGCCTTCATCTCCCTGGGCCCGGACAAGACCGACTACCTGCACCCCGGCCACATCTTCGGGCGCACCAGCTTCGCCAACTACAGCTTCGTGCTCCAGCACACCGACTTCCTCAGCTGGTTCGGCAACTCGGTGCTGGTGGCCGGCGGCACCACCGTCTTCGGCGTCCTGGTGGCGGCCACCACGGGTTACGCGGTCTCCCGGATGCGCTTCCCGGGCCACCGCCACCTGATGTGGACCCTGCTGCTCACCCAGATGTTCCCGATCGCGGTGGTGATCGTGCCGATCTACACGATCCTCGCCAACCTGAACCTGCTGGACAGCTACTTCGGCCTGATCCTGACGTACGCGGGCACCACCGTGCCGTACTGCGGCTGGCTGCTCAAGGGCTACTTCGACACCATCCCGGTGGAGATCGACGAGGCCGGCCGGGTCGACGGGCTCAGCCCGTTCGGCACCTTCTGGCGGCTGATCATCCCGCTGGCCAGGCCCGGCCTGGCCGTGGCGGCCTTCTACTCCTTCCTCACCGCCTGGGCCGAGGTGCCGTTCGCCTCGACCTTCCTGCTCAGCTCGGACAAGTACACGCTGGCGGTGGGCCTGCAGACCTACATCAGCGAGCACGACGCGCAGTGGCACCTGATGGCCGCCACCTCGGTGCTGATCGCGCTGCCCGCCGCCCTGGTCTTCTACCTGGTGCAGCGCCACCTGGTCACCGGCCTGACCGCCGGTGCCGCGAAGTCCTGACGACGCCCCACCCACGCTCCGCCATCTGCCTGCTACCGCGCGACGGCCGCCACCGCACCGGCGGCCGGAACGCCACCTACGTCCTGTGAGGGATGACAGTCCATGACCCAGAACCTGGCCGACACCTCCCGGCCCGCCGCCGCTGTGATCGCTGCGAACGCCGGTGCCTCCAGAGGCTGGTGGCGGGACGCGGTCATCTACCAGGTGTACCCGCGCAGCTTCGCCGACGGCAACGGGGACGGCATGGGCGACCTGCCCGGCATCCGCAGCCGTCTGCCGTACCTGCGCGACCTCGGGGTGGACGCGGTCTGGCTGTCCCCGTTCTACGCCTCGCCGCAGGCCGACGCCGGCTACGACGTGGCCGACTACCGCGCGGTCGACCCGATGTTCGGCACCCTGCTGGACGCCGACGGCCTGATCCGCGACGCCCACGCGCTGGGCCTGCGGATCATCGTCGACCTGGTGCCCAACCACTCCTCCGACCAGCACGAGTGGTTCCAGCGCGCCCTGCGCGAGGGCCCCGGCTCCCCGCTGCGCGAGCGCTACCACTTCCGCCCCGGCAAGGGCACCGAGGGCGAACTGCCGCCCAACGACTGGGAGTCCATCTTCGGCGGCCCGGCCTGGACCCGGACCGAGAACCCCGACGGCACCCCGGGCGACTGGTACCTGCACCTGTTCGCCCCCGAGCAGCCCGACTTCAACTGGGACAGCCCGGCCGTCGCCGACGAGTTCCGCTCGATCCTGCGGTTCTGGCTGGACATGGGCGTCGACGGCTTCCGGATCGACGTCGCGCACGGCATGGTCAAGGCCCCCGGCCTGCCCGACCTCGGCTCGCACGACCAGCTCAAGCTGCTCGGCAACGACGTGATGCCGTTCTTCGACCAGGACGGCGTGCACGAGATCTACCGCAGCTGGCGGCTGATCCTCGACGAGTACCCGGGCGAGCGGATCGGCGTCGCCGAGGCCTGGACCCCGACCGTGCAGCGCACCGCCAACTACGTCCGCCCCGACGAGCTGCACCAGGCCTTCAACTTCCAGTACCTGGGCACCCACTGGGACGCCGACGCGCTGCGCGAGGTGGTCGACGTGTCGCTGGACGCGATGCGCCCGGTCGGCGCCCCCGCCACCTGGGTGCTCTCCAACCACGACGTCACCCGGCACGCCACCCGCTTCGCCAACCCGCCCGGCGGCACCCAGATCCGCACCCCCGGCGACCGCGCACTCGGCCTGCGCCGGGCCCGCGCCGCCACCCTGCTGATGCTCGCGCTGCCCGGCTCCGCCTACCTCTACCAGGGCGAGGAGCTCGGCCTCCCGGACGTCACCGACCTGCCGGACGAGGTCCGCCAGGACCCGTCGTTCTTCCGCCAGGCCGGCCAGGACGGCTACCGCGACGGCTGCCGGGTGCCGATCCCGTGGTCCGGCACCGAGGCCCCGTACGGCTTCGGGCCCACCCCGGGCGGCCCGAGCTGGCTGCCGCAGCCGGCCACCTGGGCCGGGCTGAGCGTCGAGGTCCAGACCGGCGACCCGACCTCCACCCTGGAGCTGTACCGCTCCGCGCTGGCCGTCCGCCGGGAGCACCCCGCGCTCGGGGCCGGCACCGAGGTCACGTGGCTGGACGCGCCCGAGGGCGTGCTGGCCTTCCGCCGCGACAGCGCCGACGGCTCCTTCGTCTGCACCGTCAACACCACCGGCGAGCCGGTCCGGACGGCCGCCCCGGGCCGGGTCCTGCTCGCCTCGGCGGAGCTCACCGTGGTGGACGGCGAGACCGTTCTGCCCGCGGACTGTGCCATTTGGTGGGCGGCCTGACGTGGTTGCAATAGGCTCTGGGATCGTGACTACGGCGCGACTCTCAGACATCGCGGCACAGGCGGGCGTCAGCGAGGCGACCGTCAGCCGGGTGCTCAACGGCAAGGCGGGCGTCTCCGCGACGACCCGGCAGACGGTCCTGGCCGCGCTCGACGTGCTCGGCTACGAGCGCCCGACCCGGCTGCGCCAGCGCAGCGCCGGCCTGATCGGCCTGATCACGCCGGAGTTGAGCAATCCGATCTTCCCGGCGCTGGCCCAGGTGATCGAGCAGGTGCTCAGCCGGCACGGCTTCACCCCGGTGCTGTGCACCCAGACGCCGGGCGGCGCCACCGAGGACGAGCTGGTGGAGATGCTGGTCGAGCGCGGTGTCGCCGGTATCGTCTTCGTCTCCGGGCTGCACGCCGACACCAGTGCCGACCACGACCGGTACGCCCGGCTCACCGGCCGCCAGGTGCCGTTCGTGCTGATCAACGGCTACAGCGAGCGGATCGACGCGCCGTTCATCTCGCCGGACGACCGGACCGCGATGTGGATGGCCGTCCAGCACCTGGTCGGGCTCGGCCACGAGCGGATCGGCCTGGCCATCGGCCCGCGCCGGTACGTCCCGGTGCTGCGCAAGATCGAGGGGTTCACCGCGGCCGTCGGGGAGCTGCTCGGCAGCACCCCCGAGCAGGTCCAGGAGCTGATCCAGCACACGCTGTTCAGCGTGGAGGGCGGTGACGCGGCCGCCGGGGCGCTGCTCGACAAGGGCTGCACCGCGATCGTCTGTGGCAGCGACATGATGGCGCTGGGCGCGATCCGGGCGGTCCGCCGGCGGGGTCTGGCGGTGCCGCAGGACATCTCGGTGGTCGGGTTCGACGACTCACCGCTGATCGCCTTCACCGAGCCGCCGCTGACCACCATCCGCCAGCCGGTCGAGGCGATGGCCACCGCCGCCGTCGACGCCCTGCTGGAGGAGGTCGGGGGCAACGCGACCCAGCGGGTCGAGTTCATGTTCCAGCCCGAGCTGGTGATGCGCGGCTCCACCGGCGCGGCGGCGGGCGGCCGGTAGGCCTGCCGGTCCGGCTCCGGCCCGTACGAGGCCTAGCGCGGCGGGGAGTTGGGCCCGGAGGCCGGGCTCCCCGCGGCGCTCTCGGTCAGCGCCAGGACGGCCATGTCGTCGTCGCGCGGCCCGCCGGTCCACCGGTCGACGTCCCGGATCAGCGTGTCGATCACCCGGCCCGGACCGTCGAACGGACCCCGGCCGGCCAGCCGCTGGGCGGGGTCGTAGAACCGTCCGGCCGCGTCCCGCGCCTCGGTCACCCCGTCGGTCACCAGCAGCAGGGTGTCCCCGGCGGCGAACGGCCACTCCTCGACCGCGGGCCGTCCGACCCCGAGCCCGCCCATCCCCAGCGGCAGCCCCGGCTCGCGGGCGTCGAGCCGCCGCACCCGGCGGCCGTCGGCGGACAGCAGGTACGGCCCGGGGTGCCCGCAGTTCAGCAGCCGCAGCCCGTCGTGCCCGGGTGTGAACTCCACCAGCAGCGCGGTGATGAAGCCCTCCATCCGTAGTTCCTCGGCCGCCTCGGCGGCCTCCCGGCTCAGCGAGTGCTCCAGGCCGTCGGCGACCGCGCCGAGGTCGGGCAGGCCGTCGGCGTGCTCCCGGAACGCGCCGAGCAGCACCGAGACGGCGGCCACCGCCGGCAGCCCCTTGCCCCGGACGTCCGCGATCAGCGCCCGCACCCCGAACGGGGTCCGCTGCAGCGCGTAGGCGTCACCGCCGATCAGCGCGTCGGTGTGGGCGGCGCGGTAGCGGGCGGCCACCTCCAGCCGGCCGACCCGGGCCGGCGGTGCGGGCAGTACCGCGCGCTGGGCGGTCTCCGCCACCGAGCGGACCGCCTGCAGCCGGCGCCCGTGCCGGGCCACCACCCGGTTGACCCAGATCCCGATCAGGGCGGCGAACGCGGTGTTGGCCAGCTCCAGGTAGCCGGCGGTGGTGCCGACCGAACCGTCCAGCACGGTCAGCACCAGGATCCCGACCAGGACGGCCGCGCCGACCGCGATGGTGTCGCGCAGCGACAGCAGCGCCCCGGCGAGCACCGAGGCCGCCGCCACCATCGGGTCGCCCCAGTAGTCGGCGGGGGAGAGCGAGTCCCAGACCAGGCCCGCGACCACCAGCGCCCACGGGGCCGCCCGCACGTAGCGGGGCCACTGCGTGGAAGTCGACGCCATGGGCGATCACGATCCCCCGTCCGGTGGGCCATCTGCCCCGACTCTAGCCGCCGGGGGCCCCGCCCACCCGGTGGCAACACACCGGCCCGGGGACGGTCCGGTGCGGCCCCGGTCCGGGCCGGGGCCGGGTACGGCGAACGGCCCGGAGACGGGAGGTCTCCGGGCCGTCACGCACGTCTTCGGGGGTGAGGGCGTCGGGTCCGGCTCCTCAGCCCTCCTCGGCGACCGGCCTGCGGGGGTCCAACCGCTGCTGGTCGGCCGCGTCGCCGGTCCGCGCCTCGGTGCGCCGGGTGCGGTCGAGGTAGTCACGGACGATCAGCTCGACCGCGTCCTGCGGATTCCTCGTGCCGGACTGGAGCATCACCTCGATCGCGAGATCGGCGTCGAGGGTGATGGTGACCTTGGCCATGGCGGGCGCTCCTGGAGGTGGACCCGCCGTAGCCCAGGCCGCGGCCCCCGGAACCGGAAGGGTCTCCGAGGGCGGCGGCCCGGTGGATCCTGGATCAGATCCGGCCGGCGAAGTCCGGCGCGTAGTCGGCGATGGTCTCGACCCGGACACCCGCACGCGGGTTGGCGGCCTCGACGTACTTGCCGTCACCCACGTACAGGGCGACGTGGTAGACGCCCGAGTTGCTGCCGTTGTTGGACCAGAACAGCAGGTCTCCCGGCTGCAGGGAGTCCAGCGACACCCGGGTGGTGGTGTCCGCCTGGTCGGCGGCGACGCGCGGCAGCGAGACGCCGGCCTGGCGGTACGCGGCCTGGGTCAGGCCGGAGCAGTCCCAGCCGCCGTCGCTGCTGCCGCCGTAGACGTAGGCCTGGCCGACCTTGGACAGCGCGAAGTTGATCGCGGCGGCCTTGGAGCCGGTCGCCTGGGTGGCGGCGGCGGGCTTGGCGGCGGTGGCGGCGGCCGGGGCGGCGGTGGCCGGCTTCGGGGCGGCGGCCGGGGCGGCCGGCGCGGCGGTGGCGGTGTCGTCGCCCAGGCTCAGGTGCTGGCCCGGGTAGATGACGTCGGCGCCCTCGGTGAGGACCGACTTGTTCAGCTCGTAGAGCTTCTCCCAGCCGCCCTGGACGTGGTTCTGCTCGGCGATCTGGGACAGCCAGTCACCGGCCCGGACGGTGTAGTCGTGGGCGCCCTGGTGGCCGTTCCACTGCTTGCCGTCCCACTGCTTGCCCGCCCACTGGTGGGTGTCCTGCTGGGGGGCGGCCTGCTGCGCGGCCGGCTTCGGCGCGGCGGCGGGCTTGGGGGCGGCGGCCGGGGCGGCCGGCTTGGCGGCGGTGGCGGCCGGGGTGCTCGCGGCGGCACCGGTGTTGATCTGCGGGGCCTCGCCGCCCTTGGTCAGACCGGCCTGGACCGAGCAGACCGGCCAGGCGCCGGGGCCCTGGGAGGCGAGCACCTTCTCGGCGACGGCGATCTGCTGGTCCTTGCTGGCCAGGTCGGCGCGGGCGGCGTACGAGGTACCGCCGAAGGCGGCCCAGGTGCTGGAGGTGAACTGCAGACCGCCGTAGAAGCCGTTGCCGGTGTTGATGCTCCAGTTGCCGGAGGACTCGCACTGGGCGACCTTGTCCCAGGTGGCGACGGAGGCGGCGGAGGCCGAACCGGCGGTCAGGCAGGGGATGGTGAGACCGATGCCGACCACACCGGTGGTGGCGATGATGCGACGGGCACGCTTGGAGGCGCTGATGGGCAGCATGAAGACGCGTTCCTCTCCCACGCCTACGAGGTGAGCTGTCGGATTCGGGCTGGAGTTGCCCGGCCGTGCTGAGCACGGCTTCACCCCAAGCCCGGTCCCGGTACTGGCGTACCGCTTCCGGGCGACCTACCTGGTTCCCCCGCTCCTGCCGCGGTGCGTTTTCGGCACTGCCAGCGCACCCGGCGGCAGGACTCGGCGTTCCGGGTGGCTGGGTCCGTGTGACCACGAACGTGGGAGGACATTAGGCAGAGATAAGTTGAAACCGCAAATATGTGTGAGCGTCGTCACATCTCCCGCGCACGGCCTTCATGATCGATAAACCTCGCCCGGACCGTTCATGTTCGCTCGCTTTCGCGCAAAAGCCTTTAACGGATGGGGACTTGCCTATGCTGCAGTCGACAGGGCCGGACCTGCGGCCCGGGGGAGGGACGACCGACCGTGGAGCCAGAGCAGAGACCGCCGCAGCCGCCGGGCGAGGGCGGGGAGCAGCCGGCCCCCGCCCGCCGGCCCCACTCGCACCGGGGCGCGCCCGAGCGGCCCGCCGGGAGCAGCCGCCGTGCGCTGCTGATCTGGGGGGCCGTCGGCATCGTCGCCGCGGTCGCGGGCGAGGAGGCGGTCCGGCAGAGTCCGGTCGGCGCCCGCCGCCCCGGCCCCGGCCGGACCGCCGCCCCGCCCACCGCGAGCGGGCACCAGCACGGCACCCCGTCGCCCGCGGCCTCCGTGGCGCCGCCCTCCGAGCAGCCGCCGCCGACCGTCGCCGAGGGCGGCCGCCGCTGGTCCGACCCGGCCGGCTGGGGCGGCAGCGTCCCGGGACCGAAGAGCGCGGTGCGGATCACCGACCAGGTGCTGCTGGACACCGACGCCGCCGTCGGGTCCCTGGTGATCGAGCCGGCCGGCTCGCTGGTCTTCGCCAAGGACAAGAACCTCACGCTCAGCTCGGCCGGCAACATCGAGGTCCGCGGCACCCTGAGCGCGTCCCCCACCGACGCGGTGGTGCACATGGTCAGGTTCCCCGGGGTGGACGAGCGCCGCTTCCAGGGCGGCGGCATGACCGTCGTCGACACCGACACCGGCCTGTGGGTGACCGGCGCCGGCTACCTGCGCCTGGACGGCGCCGCCCGGACCGCCTGGGTCCGGGCCGCCGGCGCGCTCAAGGCCGGCGACACCAGCATCACCCTCGCGGCCGCCCCCGCCGGCTGGCAGGTGGGCGACGAACTGGCCGTCACCCCGACCGCCGCCCCCGACAGCGGTGACGACTTCTCCGCCCAGTACGACCTGCGCACGGTCCGTCAGGTCAAGGGCGCCACGGTCGTCCTTGACGGCCCGTTGACGTACGCCCACCCCCGGGTCGCGGTCGGCGCGGGCGTCACCGTCGGCGCCGAGGTCCTCAATCTGACCCGCAACGTCCGCGTCGAGGGCACCGAACAGGGCCGGGCCCACATCCACCTCACCAGTTCCCGTCGCGCGGACGTCCGGCACGCCGCGCTGCGCTGGCTCGGCCCGCGCACCAACGGCAAGGAGCAGTGGAACGGAAAGCCCGTCACCGACCCGGTGCTCGGCCGGTACGGGCTGCACTTCCACATGCTCGCCGACGCGTCCCGGGGGACCGTGGTGCAGGGTGTGGTGGTCCGCGACGCGGGCAACCACGCCTTCGTCCCGCACATGAGCCACGGCGTCACCTTCCGCAGCTGCATCAGCCACAACACCTGGGAGGACGCCTACTGGTGGGACGGCCCGCAGGACACCCGCACCCCGCAGGGCCCCTCCGACGACATCGTCTACGACTCCTGCGTCGCCTCCCGGACGGTCTTCGAGCCCAACCCGCGCGGCTACCGGCTGACCGGTTTCAGCCTCGGCGCCGGCAGCGGCAGCAAGGCGACCGGCTGCGTGGCGGTCGGCGTCCAGGGCGCCACCGGCGCCTCCGGCTACGAGTGGCCGGAGACCAGCGAGGGGGTGTGGACCTTCGAACGCTGCCTGGCGCACAACAACCTGGAGAACGGCATCTTCGTCTGGCTCAACGCCCAGCACCACCACACCGTCGGACAGTTCGTCGCGTACCACAACGGCGGCTGGGGCATCGAGCACGGCGCCTACCTGAACGACTTCGACTACACCTCGAGCGTGCTCTACGGCAACGCGGCCGGCGGCATCGCCGTGCACGCGCTCGGCCGGGACAAGGGCACCGTCTTCGACGGCTTGCTGATCGACGCGGCCGGGCAGTCCGACTACGCGGTCTCCACCCTCAAGCACCAGCTGGCCGGCGTGCCGGTGACGATCAGCCGCTGCCGGATGACCGGCTACCGCAAGGCCGGGGTCGCCTTCCGGGCCACCACCGACGGGCAGCCGGACGACATCCAGGTGCTGGACTGCTCGTTCAGCGGCAACGAGGTGTGGCTCGACCCCGAGTCGCCGACCCCCAAGCGGATCGTGCTGCGCAAGGCCGGGGACGCCCAGGCGGTCGAGCTGAACAAGTCCCAGGGCGTCGCCGCGGCCCCGGCGTGGAACGCCTCGACCACCCCGGCCGACGTCCCGGACGGCCCGCGCCAGCCCGTCACCCCGTCCGTCCGGCTCGCCGACGCGGCGGTGCCGACCGCCCGGGTGACCTGACTCCCGCCACCGCCGACGCACCCGGCCTCGGCCCCCAGGTGGGGGCCGAGGCCGGGTGGTGTCGCGGGTCGCGCGGGACTCAGCCCTCCGGCTGCTCCTCGGCGTACTCCTCGTCGAGCGGCGCCGGGGCGGGCAGCTGCGCGAGGTAGCTGCCGGCGATCAGCTGACCGACGGTCGGGTAGGCGCCCAGCGGGGCGGCGCTCGGGCAGCCGGTCTCCTCGGCTGCGGCGGCCAGCAGCTCCGGGTCGGCCTCCGGGCCGATCACCAGCGGGGCGAGCGCGGGACGCTGCGAACCGGTGGCCCGCAGGTGGTCGACGGCCGCGGCCACCGAACCCGGGACGTCCAGCGCGGCGGCGACGACCGGCACGGCGAGCCGGGCGGCCAGCAGCACACCGGTGATCCCGGCGGCCGTGGCGGCCTCCTCGCCACCGGTCACGGTCAGTACGATGCCGTCGGCCGCCGTGGTGATGGCGAACAGCCGGGCGCGGTCGGCGCGGGCCAGCCCGGCCTCGGAGAGGCGGACGTGCACGGCCTCGGCCAGCAGCGGGTGCGGGCCGAGCGCGTCGGTGACGGTGGAGCCGAACTCGGCGGCCACCTTGTGCAGCTCCTGCAGCCCGAGGTGCGGACCGGTCAGCAGCGGGACCACGACCGGCGCGGGGTACCCGGCGTTGGTGGCCTCGGCCAGCAGCGAGCTGACCGTGACGGCGCCCTCGGTGCCCTCGCTGACGTCCAGGTAGGCGGCCGCGGCCTCGATGCCCGGCTGCTCGCCGCGCACGATGGAGAGCAGCTCGTCCACCACGGAGCGGGACTCGGGGCCGGCCGTGACGGGTACGGCGAGCACCATGGCCGGGGAGCCGACCGGGATCTCGGGGCGCTCAGGACGACGGTGGCGCCCCCGCGCACGGGAGCCGGGCGTACGGACGGGCAGTGGCGCGCCCGGGATCGCTGCTGTGCTCATGGCGGAGATCGTAGGACATTCGCCCGCCCCTACTGCAGCCGGATCCCAGGAACCGGGCAAACCGTCCTGGACAAGAGGGATGTTGTCGGGCAAAGCGGTCACCTTTCCGGGGTGGTTACCCAGTTGCCGGGCCCTTCGATCGTGACGCGGCTCACACTTGGCCGACGTAACTGCCCGTGAGGTGCCCGGCGTCTCTTGAAGATCGACACCGTGCTTGCCGAGGTGTACGGACGGTCATCGGATCGCCGGGTATTCGTGGCGGTATGCCCGCTTACGTACCGTCAGGCGGCCCGGGGCATCCGCGTCGAGGGGCTGTCGGTCGCGTGCATTCGCACGGGCGCTATCCCGTGCCGATGCACGTGCAAGCCGAGCTATCATCACGTCAGGTGAGGAGATCGCCGTCGATCGGGGAGATTTCAATGCGTGAGGCTTTCAACGGCATGGCGGCTGCGGACCTCGACGGTGTGGTCTGGCAGAAGAGTCGGCACAGTAACTCCCAGGGGAACTGTGTGGAGTTCGCGGCGCTGCCCGGCGGAGACGTCGCGATGCGGAACTCGCGCTTTCCCGACGGCCCCGCGCTGGTGTACACCCGGGCCGAGATCGAGGCGATGCTGCTCGGGGTCAAGGACGGGGAGTTCGACCACCTCGGCGCGGGGGCGAACTGACGTCCGGTGGGACGTCGGGGCGGGTTTCGGGCCGTCGTGGGCACCGGTTGCCACGGCGGCCTTTGGTTTTGCCGGCGGCCGCCGGCCCGCGGGGGGCGTGGGGTCCGGGGGGTGGCCCGGACGGGCGGGGCGGGTGGCGGGGGCGCCCGGGCGCCGCACCCGCCGGGTGCGCAGTGCGTGCAGTAAGTACTGTGCGGCGGAGGCAGACTGACCGCGCGTCAGCGCCGTGTCAGCGCCCGGTGTCAGAGTGACGCGTCGGCGCCGAGCGGCGGGGCGCTGCCGGTCAGGCGGAACGGCGGTGCCGTCCGGCGGCCGGAGCCTCCGGTGCCGCCTCGAACAGCGCCCAGACCACCTTGCCCGCGCCCGCCAGCGGGTGCCAGCCCCAGGAACGGCTGAACGAGTCCACCAGGTGCAGCCCCCGGCCGGACTCCGCCACGAAGTCGGCCTCCCGGGCCACCGGCCCGCTGCTGCTGGGGTCGCTCACCGCGCAGACCACCTGCGGTGAACGGTGCACCAGGCTTATTCGGATCGGCAGGGTGGCGTCGGCCGCCTGCCGCGGTCCCGGCTGCGCGGGCAGCCGGGCGGGCTCGGCCGCGCCGAGCGCGTGCCGCAGCGCATTGGTTACCAACTCCGAGGCGACCAGGGAGACATCGTCGAAGAGCTCCCCGAGACCCCAGCCGAGCAGGGTGGATCTGGCGAACTCGCGAGCGGTTCTCACGGCTTCGAAACGGGGAGCGAGGGTACAGCTGACCACGTGGGGGTCGGTCGCCAAGGCCGTTCCGGTGCTCATGAAGAGCTCCTCCCATAAGGGGGCCGACACGGCTGGACCCGCCGGGGTCATGCCGGTCACCTCCGACTCGCTCGGCCGCGCGGCCGCTACGCCCGACGACCACTCGCGCGCACGCGAATCCGGCTGCGCGACGGGCGCTGCCGGGTACGGCGTGCGGATCGCGCATGTGGTCGAGGCGGAGCCCGCGGGATTGCCAGGGGTGTGCAGGTGCACGTGCACCATGGTCCTCTGCGCTCACTGCAGATGCAAGAGTCGATTCACGTGCAGTCGCAGGATTGGCATATGCAAGCGCCGGATGCACGTGCAAGATGGTAGGTGTGATGCAGAACTGGTAGATCGTTGCACCAGTACCGGCACCGAGAGCGCTCAACTGATGGCAGACTGTGCGCTGTTTGCCCAAGGTGGAGGTTTCGACCGCATGACCACAGTTCAGCCCGGTGGTGGTTCGATGGTGCGCCGGATCCTCCTCGGCTCCCAGCTCCGCCGCCTGCGCGAAGGACGCGCCATCACCCGTGAGGACGCCGGCTACGCGATCAGGGCCTCCGAGTCCAAGATCAGCCGGATGGAACTCGGCCGGGTCTCCTTCAAGGAGCGTGACGTCGCCGACCTGCTCAGCCTTTACGGCGTCAACGACGGCGTCGAGCGCGAGGCGCTGCTCGGCCTGGTCCGCGAGGCCAACAAGTCCGGCTGGTGGCACAGTTTCACCGACGTCCTGCCGAACTGGTTCCAGACCTACATCGGTCTGGAGGAGGCGGCCGCCCTGATCCGCACCTACGAGGTGCAGTTCATCCCCGGCCTGCTCCAGTGCGAGGAGTACGCCCGCGCGATCTTCGGCCAGAGCCGCCCCGCGCTCGCCGAGGAGGAGGTCGACCGCCGGGTCAGCCTGCGGATGCGCCGCCAGAGCCTGCTGACCGAGAACCAGGGCCCCAAGCTGTGGGCGGTCATCGACGAGGCGGCGCTGCGCCGCCCGGTCGGCGGCCCCAAGGTGATGCGGGCCCAGGTCCAGCACCTGATCGACATGTCGGAGCACAACAACGTCGTGGTGCAGGTGATGCCGTTCCGGTTCGGCGCGCACGCCGGCGAGAGCGGCGCCTTCTCCATCCTGCGCTTCCCCGAGCAGGACCTGGCCGACGTGGTCTACCTGGAGCAGCTCACCAGCGCGCTCTACCTGGACAAGCGGGACGACGTGGACGCCTACATCCAGGTGATGGAACGGCTGTGCGTCGACAGCCTGACCCCGGGCCAGACCGTCGACCTGCTCGCCACCATCCTCAAGGACCGCTGAGGCACCCGCCGCGCCGCCCGGCCGCCCGGTGCGGCCGGGCCGCTCAGCCGCGCACCGACGGCTGCGGCCGGGCGGGCGCCCGCGGCTGCGGCGGCACCCCCAGCTCCCAGGCCAGCCCGTACCGGGCGAACAGGTCCGCCCGGATCGGGGCCAGCGGCACCGGCGCGCCTGGCAGCAGGACCCCGATGCAGGCGCCCATCAGCGCACTGCGCAGCACCGCGTGCTCGGCCACCGGGTCGGGCGCGCCCCAGTCCCTGAGCAACTCCCGCAGGATGGCGCCGAGTTGCTGCTGCTCGGGGTCCTGTACGAAGCTGCCGGCGTCCGGCTCCAGGATCAGTGCGAGGTGCGAACGCATCACCAGCGGATGCTCCAGCGCGAGCTCAAGCACGGTGTCGATCCCCCGGGCCAGCCGGGCGTCCGGGGAGGCGTCGGACGGCAGGTCGCCGAGCGCGGCGGCCAGCCCCAGGTGCATCATCCGGTGGGTGGCGGCCTGCATCAGCAGCCGTTTGCCGTCGAAGTAGTAGGAGACCAGACCGCGGGCGAGCCCGGCCCGCTCGGCGATGTCGCCCAGCGTGGTCCGGCCGTATCCGTGCTGGTCGACCAGCTCGACGGTGGCGCGCAGGATGCGGTGGCGGGAGCGTCGGCGCATGGCCTCATTGACCGATTCCCCCCGAGGTGCCATCGTGTCAGCTCCGTACGTTCATTGGCTCCCGGCCAATATATCTGGCCGGGTCGACCGCCGCGCCGGGATCCGGGCCTCGGGTACGCCGGGCCGCGCGGTGGAACGCCCAGGTGCCGGCTCCACCAACACGGGGGTTTGGTGGAGCCGGCACCTGGGCGGCATCCGGTGGTGCGCCGCGACGGGTGGCCGCGGGTTCAGCGCTCGGACAGCACCTCGGTCCGGGTGGCGTCCCGTCCGGCCGGCTCGCCGCCGTCGGTGAGTGGCCCGTAGCGGTAGTCCGGCACCGGGGTGGCCGCCACGGCCGCCGCCGCGGCCCGCCGGTCGAGCGCGGCGCCGACCAGGGTCACCAGCAGACCGGCCGCCGCGATCCCGGTGACGAGCAGCAGCGCCGGCCGGTAGCCGTCCAGCTGGGCCTGCGGGCTCTCGCCGCCGCCGCTGCCCGCGGTGATCACGGCGGTGGTGATCGCCAGCACGATCGCACTGCCCACCTGGAAGGCGGTGTTCACCAGGCCCGAGGCGAGCCCCTGCTCCTCGTCCGCGACCCCGCTGGTGGCGCTGATGTTGACGGAGGGGAAGGCCAGGGCGAAGCCGATGCCCAGCAGCACCATGCTCGGCAGGACCAGGCTGGCGAAGCCGCTGTGCTCACCCAGCTGCAGGAAGTACGCGTAGCCGGCGGTCAGCGCCAGCACGCCGATCGGCAGCAGCTTCCCGGTGCCGAAGCGGTCGATGATCGCGCCCATCCGGGTCGCGGACAGCGCGACCAGCGCCCCGGCGGGCAGCAGGCCGAACGCCATCTCCAGCGCGGACCAGCCGAGCAGCCGCTGCAGGTAGAGGGTGGCGATGAACTGGAAGCCCGCGTACGAGCCGAAGATGGTGAACGCGGTGAGGTTGGCCCGGGCGACACCGCCGTTGCGGAAGATGCCGAGCCGCACCAGCGGGTGCGCGGTGCGCGACTCGATCACCAGGAAGGCGGCGCCGAGGGCGGCCACCACGGCCAGCGAGCCGAGGGTGCGCACGCTCGCCCAGCCGGCGCTCTGCGCCTCGGTGAGGGTGAACACCAGGAGCAGCAGGGCCCCGGTCCCGGTGACGGCGCCCGCCACGTCGTACCCGGCGCGGCCGCGCTCGGGGGCGGCCTGGCGGGGGAGCAGCCGGGTCGCGAAGACCAGCGCGAGCAGGGCGACCGGCACCGGCATCAGGAAGGTCCAGCGCCAGCCGGCCGAGGTGAGCAGGCCGCTGAGCACCAGGCCGAGCGAGAAGCCGCTGGCGCCGCAGGTGGTGTAGATGGAGAGCGCGCGATTGCGGGCCGGCCCCTCGGCGAAGGTGGTGGTGATGATGGACAGTCCGGCCGGGGCGGTGAAGGCCGCGCTGACGCCCTTGAGGAAGCGGGCCGCGATCAGCAGGCCGCCGTCGTCCACCAGGCCGCCCAGCAGGGAGGCCGCGGCGAACACGGCGAGGGCGACCAGGAAGACCCGGCGGCGCCCGAGCAGGTCGGCGGCCCGGCCGCCGAGCAGCAGCAGTCCGCCGTAGCCGAGGACGTAACCGCTGACCACCCACTGCAGGGTGGAGGTGGAGAGGTGGAGGTCGGCGCCGATGGAGGGCAGGGCGACGCCCACCATGGAGACGTCGAGGGCGTCGAGGAACATGGCGGCGCACAGGACGATCAGGGCGCCCCAGAGGCGTGGACTCCAGCTGAGGTCGGTCGAGTTGGCGCCGGGAGCCGGCTGGGCTGTGGTCATGGCAGGAGACTACATGCACGTGCATTGAATGCAAACGCATTTAATGAGCCTGCAATAAGTGCCCGTGCAGTGATAACCTGGCGGGGTGACTGATCTCGACACCGCGTCCGACGCGGCCCACGTCGTCGAGTGGCGTGCACTGCTGGCGCGCCACGCGGCCGCCTCCTGCGCCCTCGACCGGGAGCTGGGGGAGCGCCACGGCCTCGGCATGAGCGAGTTCGAGGTCCTGGAACGGCTCTGGGAGGACGAGCACCGCGAGCGCGAGGCCGCCCTGCGGATCCAGGACCTGGCCTGCACCGTGCACCTCAGCCAGAGCGCGCTGTCCCGGCTGATCGGGCGTCTGGAGAAGGCCGGACTGGTCGAGCGCGCGATGTGCGAGATCGACCGCCGCGGCATCTACGTCCAGCTCACCGAGGCCGGCCGCACCCGCTACCGCGAGGCCCGCCCGCTCCACCGCGAGGTGCTCGCCCGCACGCTCACGGACGGCGCCCCGCGCCCCTGACGGCCGCCCGGCCCCGCCCGCCCGTGACCGGTGGCCGGAGAGCCGCGCGCCCGCCGAACGGCCGCGCCCGTGACCTCCCGCCCGTGACCGGTCGCCGACGGGTCAGAGCAGTGCGGACAGCCCCGGCCAGACGGCCAGCAGGACGGCCGCCGCAGGCGCCGCCAGCGCGGCCAGCGTGAGCCGCAGCCGGTGCACCGCACGCAGCCGGGGCTCACCGGCCAGCAGCCGGTCGACCCGGCGCGGCGACTGGGCGAGCTGCTGCGGCGGGCACGAACCGAACACCCCCCGGCCGGAGTTGAGCTCGACCAGGGCCAGTGCCGTGGTCAGCCGGCCGTGCCGGCGCGCCGCCCGGTCGTCGGCCGCCAGCTCGACCAACTCGCCGACCTGGTCCCGGAAGGCGCTGAACACCTCCACCCCGGGAAAGCCGTCGGCGAGCGCCTGCGCACACTGCGCGAGCCAGTGGTGCCGGGCCCGCACATGGCCGCGTTCATGGCTGAGCACCGCCGCCAACTCCCGCCCGCTCAGCTGCTGCAGGGCCCCGGTGGTGACCACCAGCCGGGCCTGGTGCCCCGGCAGCGACCAGGCCTCGGGCCGGACGTCCTCCAGGACCACCAACCGCTCCCTGGTCCGCTCGACCGGCCCGAGGCCCGGCGGCAGCTCGGGCGCCGAGCGGCTCAGCCGGTCGTGCTGATGGCCGCGCAGCGCGCGGGCGGCGCGGATCTCCCGGACCAGCGACACCGCCGTCCACAGCCCCCCGGCCGCCAGCAGCGCGGCCCACAGCCGCCCCCAGCCCGCCGCCCCCGCCAGCCCGTACGCCTCCTCGACCCCGCGCGGCGCGCCCGCGAACACCAGCGCACGCAGCTCCGGCAGCGCGGCCGAACAGGCCAGCAGCAGGCCGAGCACACAGCACAGCAGCACCGCGACCACCAGGCACTGCCACGCGCAGAGCGCCAGCACCGGTTCGCGCTCGACCCACCTGGCCCGGACCAGCCGTCCGGGCGCGACGGTGGCGAGCAGCACTCCGAGCAGCAACAGGCTGAGCAGGGCCGTCATGGCAGACGCTCCCCCCGGGGAGGACGGGCGCGCGAGATGCGCCCCTCCAACCTATGCGCCGGGCGCCCGCACCGGAGCCCGTCCGGCCCGGCAGTGACCAACACCACGTGGCGCCCGCACCGGCCGGCTGTCACATGGTCAGCAGCATCGCGAACATCCCGATGCCCATCGCCACCCGGCACGCCCGCCCCAGCCCGTCCCCGCCCGCCGCGGGCAGCGGCCCGGCCGGGGTGGAGAGCAGCCGGCTGCCGGCCCACAGCGAATAGGCGCCGAAGTACAGCAGCAGGGCGCCCGTGACCAATGGCAACCCCGGTACGGCGGCCGCCGCATAGTGTCCGCCGGAACCGTGCGGCCCGCCGGAGCCGCCCGGCATCGCCAGCGCCATGTACGCCATCGCGAGCGCCCCCACGCCGTGGTGCAGCCGGTGCGCCCGCGGCCCGGGGCCCAGCAGTCCGACGAGCGCCAGCAGCAGTGCCCCGGCCAGCGCGGCGAACAGCCAGCCCCAGAGCGGCCCTGGCAGGGCCACCATGCCCGCCATCCCCAGCGCCATCACCGCCTCCGCGGTGTCCGACTCCCGGTCGGGGTGCCGGCGCTCCGGTCCGGCGCAGCCGGCGCCCCGCAGCCGGAGCAGGCACAGACCCGCCGCCCCCATCGCCAGGGCGGCCACCAGCCAGCTGACGACGGTCGGACCGTGCATGGGTGCCCCCCTCGACCGGAGTGCAGACGGGTTCACGGTCCACCCTCCCCGATGGACGGCCGTCCCGGGCAGGGCGCGTACGGGGCGCACTGGTGCTCGCCCCCCGAAATGCCCGCCGCCTGTGCGAGGGTGGGCGATGATGGGACGACAGGGGGGATTCGAGTGGGAACAGCCGGTAACGACTGTTGGATTCTGTGGATCACCACCGCGGTGATGGTGCTCTCGGGCACGGCGCTGGCACTCAATGCGGGGGGTGTGGCGGAGAAGTGCTTCCGCCTCGCCGCGCGCTCCTGGCGTCCGCTCGGTGCCGCCACCCCGGGCACCCTCCGGCGGATCGGCGTGGGCTGGGCCTCCCTCGGCGCCGTCATGGTGCTGGCCGAGGTCGTCCGGGTCGGCACCTGAACCCCTCACGCCCCGGCCCACCGCACCGGCGTCGCCCAGTGTGTACCTGCCGCTGACCGCTGACCGCCGACCGCTCCGGCCGGCCCCGCCCGCCACCGGTGGCGCCGCCGCGGGGCGCGAGGCATGGTCGGCGTACGGCCTCCGCCGCCGCGCCCCGGTCCCCGTGCGCCGCCGGGTCCGCGGCCCGTTCGCTCTCCTGTCCGGCCGACCGTCCGGATCGTGGACAGTCACCCTGAGTGCCGGGTTTACTGCAGAACCCCCCTTGAACAGGAGAACCTTCTGTATCTATGGTGGTCATGCTCTAAAAACTCCTGTCGAAGTGAGTCTCCAATGCAGAATCTTTCGCCGAAGCTCGCGGTAGCGGGCGATGCTTCCGCCGGCCCGGCCGGCCACCCCGCCTGGCTGCGCCTCAAGGACGCTGTCGAGACGCTTCGACCGCTGCAGTCCAAGGACGGCTCGATCGACCTGGGCGCCGTCCAGCGCCACACCGTCGACCCGCTGGTCGAGGCGGTCACCACCGCCGTCGCCGAGCTCGCCCCGCTCTTCCCGCACGACGCCGCGTACCTCGCCGCCGTCCAGGCCGACCTCGGCAAGTGGGCCGACACCGGCTACCGGGAGCCCGACTTCCTCGACTCGCTGCTCGCCTTCCAGCCCGCCGACCAGCGCGTGGACGGCCTGGACCACCTTGTGGTCTTCCCGATGTACACCCAGAACGGCAACCCGAACCGCAACCTCGAGGCCGTCCTGCTGAAGGTCGTCTGGCCGGACTGGCTGGCCGAGCTGGAGCGCGAGCGCTTCGACAACCCGATGTTCGTGCCGATCACCTTCACCGACTTCACGGCCGGCTACGACACCAACTCCGCGGTGCTCTTCCCGGAGACCGTCGCGGTCCGCAAGGCCCCCGAACGCTTCACCTGGGGCGGCATCTTCTGCGACCGCGAGGCCGCCCGCTTCCGCGCGGTCACCACCAGCGCCGTCGACCTGCTCGGCCTGGAGATCCCCGCCGACGCCGCCGGCCTGCTGGAGGACCAGCACCGCGCCCAGCAGACCTTCGTCCTGTGGGACCTCGTGCACGACCGCACCCACAGCCACGGCGACCTGCCGTTCGACCCGTTCATGATCAAGCAGCGCAGCCCGTTCTGGATGTACGGCCTGGAGGAGCTGCGCTGCGACCTGACCGCCTTCAAGGAGGCCGTCAAGCTGCAGGCCGAGGGCTACCCCCAGGGCCGCGACGTGCAGTACGCCATCCTCTTCGACCGGATGTTCCGCTTCCCGGTCTCCGGCGACCGCGTCCGCAACTACGACGGCATGGGCGGCCAGCTGCTCTTCGCCTACCTGCACAAGAACGACGCGCTGCGCTGGCGCGACAACCGCCTGAGCATCGACTGGGACCGCGTCGCCGACGTCACCAACGCGCTCTGCGCCGAGATCGAGACCCTCTACCGCGACGGCATCGACCGGCCGAAGACCGCCCACTGGATCGCCGCGTACCAGCTGGTCTCCAAGTACCTCACCCCGCACCCCGCCTCCACCTGGGCGAAGGGTCCCGAGGCGCTCCCGCTGGACACCGTCGACGGCAAGGCCCTCAACAAGGCCCTGTGCGACGCCGTCCACCCGGACGAGTTCCCGCTCAGCATGTTCTACGAGGCCCTGTCCAAGAAGCTCAGCGGCGTCATCGCCGCCACCACCGGCATCACCGGTGCCGGCCTCGAGGGAGTCGCCGCGTGAACACCTCCCGCCTCGCAGGCAAGGTCATCGCCGTCGCCGGAGCCAGCGGCCCGGCCGGCCAGGCCACCCTCCGCCGCCTCGCGGCCGAGGGCGCGACCGTGATCGGCGCCGACATCGACCAGCGCCGCCTGGACAGCGCGATCGACGCCGTCCGCACCGCCGTCCCCGGCGCCGCCATCACCGGCCAGATCATCGACCTGCTCGACCCGCAGGAGGTCCACGACTGGGCCGACCACCTGGAGGCCGAGCACGGCCACGTCGACGGCCTGTTCCACCTGGTCGGCGGCTGGCGGGGCAGCAAGTCCTTCTTCGAGAGCCGCATAGACGACTGGGACTTCCTGCACGACACCGTGGTGCGCACCCTCCAGCACACCTCGCTCGCCTTCCAGCCCGCCCTGCTGCGCAGCGAGTCCGGCCGGTTCGCGATGATCGGCGCCGCGGCCGCGCACAAGCCCACCGCCGGCGGCGCCGCGTACGCCGCGGCCAAGGCCGCCACCGAGGCCTGGACCCTCGCGATGGCGAACTCCTTCGTGAAGGAGACCACCAGCGGGGACGGCGAGCCCACCGCCGCGGCTGCGATCCTGGTGATCAAGGCCCTGGTCTCCCCGGAGATGCGGGCCGAGAAGCCGGACGCCAAGTTCGCCGGCTTCACCGACACCGCCGACCTGGCCGAGCACCTGGCGGGCCTCTGGGACCGCCCCGCAGCAGAACTGAACGGACAGCACCTGTGGCTGACAGCCCGATGACCGAACCGCACACCGACGCCGTACGCCACCACGACCCCGAGGTCCGTGGCTTCGCCAGCGACAACTACGCGGGCGTGCACCCCGAGATCCTCGCCGCCTTCGCGGTGGCCAACGGCGGCCACCAGATCGCGTACGGCGAGGACCAGTACACCGAGCACCTCCAGCAGGTCTTCCGCAAGCACTTCGGCGAGCGCGCCGAGGCGTTCCCGGTGTTCAACGGCACCGGCGCCAACGTCGTCGCCCTCCAGGCCCTGCTCCCGCGCTGGGGCGCGGTGGTGGCGGCGGCGAGCGCCCACATCAACGTGGACGAGTGCGGAGCCCCCGAGAAGATCGCCGGGATCAAGATCCTCACCGTCCCCACCCCGGACGGCAAGCTCACCCCCGAGCTGATCGACCAGCAGGCCTGGGGCTGGGGCGACGAGCACCGCGCCCAGCCGCTCGCCGTCTCCATCGCCCAGTCGACCGAGCTAGGCACGGTCTACACCGCCGAGGAGATCAAGGCGATCTGCGAGCACGCCCACGAGCGGGGCATGCTGGTCCACCTCGACGGCTCGCGCCTGGCCAACGCCGCCGCGTCCCAGGGGCTGCCGCTGCGCGCCTTCACCACGGACGCCGGCGTCGACGTCCTCTCCTACGGCGGGACCAAGAACGGCCTGCTGTTCGGTGAGGCCGTGGTCGTGCTCAACCCCGAGCGCGTCCGGGACCTGAAGTACCTGCGCAAGATGTCGATGCAGCTCGCGTCGAAGATGCGGTTCGTCTCGGTCCAGTTCGAGGCCCTGCTGGCCGGCGACCTGTGGCTGCGCAACGCCGGCCACGCCAACGCGATGGCCCAGCGACTGGAGAAGGCCGTCCGCGGCATCGACGGCGTCACCGTGGTGCGCCCGGTCGAGTCCAACGCGGTCTTCGCGATCCTCCCGCGCGAGGTGAGCGAGCGCCTGCAGAAGCGCTACCGCTTCTACTTCTGGGACGAACAGACCGGTGAGGTCCGCTGGATGACCGCCTTCGACACGACCGAGGCCGACATCGACGCCTTCGTGGCGGCGCTGGTGGAGGAGCTCGGCCGCGCCTGAGCCCGGTTTGACCTCGGGCAGCCCGGAGCGTAATGTTCTCCGGGTTGCCCCGCCGCCGTTCGGTCCGTCCATGGATTCGAATTGAGAGCGGGAAAACGGCCCGAGAAACTCTGCTAGAGTTCGGGGGCGCCGAAAGGCCGAAACCAAGCGAAATCCGATCGAATGAAACTCCGGAAAACGGAGCGGAAAACATCTGATAAGCTTGGAATACGAAAGAACGAAGCGCCCGGAGGGCCCGCTGGAAGGCGGTCCGAAGGAAGTGTCCGTTCCTTGAGAACTCAACAGCGTGCCAAAAGTCAACGCC